>DASQRV010000218.1:0-12173 GCA_035642735.1 Steroidobacteraceae bacterium | reverse complement strand
GCTGGCTCACCGAGGCGCCGTTGCGGATGCTGATGAACAACCTCGACCCCGAAGTCGCCGAGCGACCCTCCGAGCTCGTCGTTTACGGCGGCATCGGCAAAGCGGCGCGCAACTGGCAGTGCTACGAGCAAATCGTGAGCGCACTGCGCACGCTCGGCGAGGACGAGACGCTGTTGATTCAGTCCGGAAAGCCGGTCGGCGTATTTCGCACTCACGCGGATGCGCCGCGCGTCCTGCTCGCCAACTCCAACCTCGTGGCCCGCTGGGCCGACTGGGAGCACTTCAATGCACTCGACAAGCGCGGCCTCATGATGTTCGGACAGATGACCGCGGGCTCGTGGATCTACATCGGCAGCCAGGGCATCGTGCAGGGCACCTACGAGACCTTCGTCGAGATGGGCCGCCAGCACTACGGCGGGAATCTCGCCGGCCGCTGGATCCTGACCGCGGGTTTGGGCGGCATGGGCGGGGCGCAGCCGCTCGCGGCGACCATGGCCGGTGCCTCCATGCTCGCGATCGAGTGCCGCCCCGAGCGCATCGCCAAGCGCCTGCAGACGAAGTACCTTGACGTCGAGGCCGCATCGCTCGGGGAGGCGCTCGAGCTCCTCGAGCGCGCGCGGCTCGACGGCAAACCGCTCTCGATCGGCCTGCTCGGCAATGCCTGCGAAGTGCTGCCGGAGCTGCTGCGCCGCGGCGCGCGGCCCGATGCGGTGACGGATCAGACCTCGGCGCACGACCCGGTGAACGGCTATCTCCCGGAGGGCTGGAGCCTCGAGAAGTGGGATCGGCTGCGCAGCGCCGATCCCGCCGAGGTCGCGCGCGCGGCTCGCGCTTCGATGCGCAAGCACGTGGAGGCGATGCTCGCCTTCCAGAAGCTGAAGGTTCCGGTGTTCGACTACGGCAACAACCTGCGTCAGATGGCGTTCGATGAGGGATCGAAGGACGCGTTCGCGTTTCCCGGCTTCGTGCCGGCGTACGTGCGGCCGCTGTTCTGCCGCGGCGTCGGACCCTTCCGCTGGGTGGCGCTGTCGGGAAATCCCGAGGACATCCATCGCACTGACGAGAAGGTGCGCGAGCTTCTTCCCGAGGACCAGCACCTGCACCACTGGCTCGACATGGCCCGCGAGCGCATTCACTTCCAGGGGCTGCCGGCGCGCATCTGCTGGGTGGGACTTGGCGACCGGCACCGCCTCGGGCTCGCATTCAACGAGATGGTGGCGCGCGGGGAACTCGAGGCGCCGATCGTGATCGGCCGTGATCACCTCGACTCAGGCTCCGTCGCGAGCCCGAACCGCGAGACCGAAGCGATGCGCGATGGCTCGGATGCGGTCGCCGACTGGCCGTTGCTGAATGCGCTGCTCAATACCGCAAGCGGCGCTACCTGGGTCTCGATCCACCACGGTGGCGGTGTCGGCATGGGTTACTCGCAGCACGCCGGCGTCGTCATCGTCTGCGACGGAACGCCCGCGGCCGCGCGCCGCATCGAGCGAGTGCTGTGGAACGATCCGGCGAGCGGAGTCATGCGGCACGCCGATGCGGGCTACGAGAGCGCCATCGAGTGCGCTCGCACGCACGGGCTCGATCTGCCGTTTCTCGGTCCGCAAGCGTAACCGCGCAGCCGTGCAGCAGCCGCTCAAGCTCTGGCGCAACGCCCAGCTCGCGACCTGCGATGCCGCCTCGGGGCGGATCGCGCGCGGAGCGCTCCTCACCCGTGGTGCGCGCATCGAGTGGGTGGGAGAGGAAGCCGCGCTCCCGCCCGCGAGCCCCGAGGAGGTGCACGATCTCGGCGGCGCCTGGGTGACACCGGGACTCATCGACTGCCACACACACCTGGTGTTTGCCGGGACGCGCGCGCACGAGTACGCGGAGCGGCTGCTGGGTGCGTCCTACGAGCAGATCGCACGCGCGGGCGGCGGCATCCTCTCCACGGTGCGCGCCGTGCGCGCGGCGAGCGAAGAGCAACTCTTCGATGAGAGCGCGCCGCGGCTCGCTTCACTCATCGCCGAAGGGGTCACCACCCTCGAGATCAAGTCCGGCTACGGGCTGACGCTCGCGGACGAGGCCAAGATGCTGCGCGTCGCGCGCGCGCTCGGCCGTGCTTTTCCGGTCACGGTGCGTACCACGCTCCTCGCCGCTCACACGGTACCGCCCGAGTATTGCGGCCGCGCGCCTGACTACATCGAGGTGATCGCCCGCGAATGGCTGCCCGCGCTCCTCGGTGAGGGTCTCATCGATGCGCTCGATGTGTTCTGCGAGAACATCGCCTTCAGTGTGCCGCAGGCGGAAACGCTGTTCGCGGCGGCGCGCGCGCTCGGGGTGCCGGTCAAGATGCACGCCGAGCAGCTCTCCAACCTCGGCGGCACGCTGATGGCGGCCCGTCACGGGGCGCTCTCGTGCGATCACCTGGAGTACGCCGGCGCCGCGGAGGCCGCCGCGCTCGGGGCTGGCGGCCCGGTCGCCGTGCTGCTCCCGGTGGCGTTCTATTGCCTCGCCGCCGATCGTCCGCCGCCCGTGGCCTTGCTGCGCGCGGCCGGTGCGTCGATGGCGGTCGCGAGCGACTGTAATCCAGGCTCGGCTCCCGGCGCCTCGCTCCTCACCGCCCTGAGCATGGCGACCCGGCTCTTCGGACTCACGGCCGAAGAGGCGCTGCTCGGGGTGACGCGCCATGCGGCGCGGGCGCTGGGGCTGCACGGCGAGCGCGGCACCCTCGCCGCGGGCGCCGCCGCCGACTTCGTGGTCTGGAACGTGCGCTCACCGGAGGAGCTCGGTTACTGGATTGGCTTCAACCCACGGCGGACGGTGGTCCGCGCGGCGGAGGTCCTGCGATGGCCGAATCAGACACCCTGAAGCTGGGAGCCCGGCCGCTGCGCCTCACCGAGCTGCGGCGCGTGTACGAAGGTCCGGTCGGCGTCGGCATCGCGCCGGAAGCACTCGGCGCCGTGCGCGAAGCTCACGCCCTCACCGCGCGCCTCGCGGCGGGACACGAGCCGGCCTACGGCATCAACACCGGGTTCGGCCTGCTCGAGAACACGCGCATCCCCGCTGCGCAGCGCACGCTCCTGCAACGGAACATCATTCTCTCGCACAGCGCAGGGGTTGGCGCGCTGCTCGATGACGCGATCGTGCGTCTCACCCTCGTGCTGAAGCTCGCGAGCCTGCTGCAGGGGTTCTCCGGAGTGAGCGAGCCGCTCGTGCGCTTTCTCGAGCGGCTGATCAACATCGGGCTCCTGCCCTGCGTTCCGGCGCAGGGCTCGGTGGGCGCCTCGGGGGATCTGGCGCCACTCGCGCACCTGTCACTCGTCGTGCTCGGACTCGGCAACGTGCGCCGTCACGGCGAAGTGCTGCCGGCCGCCGAGGCGCTCGCGCAGGAGGGCCTCACGCCGCTCGCCCTGGGCCCCAAGGAGGGTTTGGCGCTGTTGAACGGCACGCAGGTGTCGACCGCGCTCGCGCTCGCGGGGCTCTTCGAGCTGGAAAAGGTCTATGCCGCCGCGGTGGTGAGCGGCGCGCTGTCGGTGGACGCGCTGCAGGGAAGCGATGTGCCCTTCGACCCGCGCATTCAGCACCTGCGCGGCCACGACGGTCAGGCGCGCGTGGCGGGCGCGTACCGCGAGCTGCTCGCCGGCAGCGAGATCCGCGAGTCGCATCGCACCTGCACGCGGGTGCAGGATCCGTATTCGCTCCGTTGCCAGCCGCAGGTGATGGGCGCCTGCCTCGACCTCATGACACAGCAGGCCGAGATCCTCACGACCGAGGCGAACGCGGTCACGGACAACCCGCTGGTGTTCGCCGCGAGCGGCGAGGTGCTCTCGGGCGGCAACTTCCACGCCGAGCCGGTGGCGTTCGCGGCGGACATCCTGGCACTCGCCTGCGCGGAGATTGGCTCGATCGCCGAGCGGCGCATTGCGCTGCTGGTCGACCCGAAAATGAGCAGCGGCCTGCCACCGTTCC
Organism: Steroidobacteraceae bacterium; assembly: GCA_035642735.1. GTDB lineage: Bacteria > Pseudomonadota > Gammaproteobacteria > Steroidobacterales > Steroidobacteraceae > 13-2-20CM-66-19. Next base: position 8,225 of record DASQRV010000218.1, on the reverse strand, counting down.
TCGCGCCCGACAGCGGGGTCAACTCCGGCTTCATGCTGGCGCAGGTAACCGCCGCGGCGCTGGTGGCGGAGAACCGCATGCTGTGCCATCCCGCGAGCATCGACAGCATTCCGACCTCTGCGAACCAGGAGGATCACGTCAGCATGGCGACGCACGGCGCACGACGGCTCCTCGAGATGACGGCCAACGCCCTCCACATCATCGCCATCGAGCTGCTCGCGGCGTGTCAGGGCATCGACCTGCGCGCCCCGCTCAAGACCTCACCGCGTCTTGCCGCCGTGCACAGCGTGCTGCGCCTCAGGGTGCCCTTTGCCAGGAGCGACCGCCTGCTCGCGCTCGACATCGAGGAGGCGGCCATCGCCGTGCGCCGCGCCGAGGTGCAGTCTCAGGCCAACATGTTGTTGCCGAGCTACCGCTGAGCGGCCGCGCCGCACTCACGGCGCCGTGTGCGCCCTCGCGAATCAATATCCCAAGAACCCGGGGACGTCCCGATCCGGAACGAGGGCGCGGCGCAGCAACTTGAGCGATAGCCATAGCCTGGCCTGATGCGTGCCATAGCCACATCTTATAGGTGAGGAGCCGCGCGCACGCTCCTCACAGCGTCAACACGCGGTTCGCCGCTATCCTTCTCAGCGAGTGCTTGGGGCGTCGGCGCGGCCGTGGCTCGCGCCGCTCGACCTCAGGCCGGCGCGCACTCCGCCGGCTTGGGCTTTTCCACCTCGTCGGATTGCTGCTCGCGCTTGATGCGCTCGTAGATTTCCTCGCGGTGCACGGCGACGTGTTTCGGCGCATTGATGCCGACGCGCACCTGGTTCCCTTTGACCCCCAGAACCGTGATGGTCACGTCGTCACCGATCATGACGGTCTCGCCGACACGTCGTGTAAGAATGAGCATCTTCCATATCCTCTGCCGTTCTAGTTTTAGGTTTGCGGAAACGAAACGAGTTCGCCACCAGCCCCCTTATTTTTGTTACATCGAGAGTACGCGGAAACGGGAACAAAAGAAAATACTAGCTATGCCCACTGGGGCTGGCTTGAACGGCTGCGTCATGCGGATCCGGCACCATCAGGCGATCGCTCAACAACTGCCGCAGCGCCGCAGCCGCCGCCTGTGCCTGCGGTCCCACGATCAGGTGGACACAGTCCGGACAGGGTAGCGCTACACCCCGCAGTCCCATGGCGCCGAGCGCGGTGCGGTCGAGTCGCGTGGCGTCCTCGATGCCGATGCGCAGGCGGCTCGCGGCCGTGGCGACGCTGTGCACATTGGCACCGCCGCCGAGCGCGGCGAGCAGCGCTCGCGCATCTCCCGACCAGGTTTGACCGGACATTTGTGCGGTAATCGCCCGAGAGTCGGGTAGGGGCGGGCTGGGTGACGCGCTCGCGCGCGCCGCCGCGACGTCGCCTGCGCCCGCCAGCTCACGACCCTGCAGCGCAGCACGCATCTCGCCCGCCAGCTGATCGGCGGTGGTCCCGACCACCACCTGCAGCGCCTCGGCCGAGGGTCTCACCAGACCGCGTGCGCCGAGGCGCCGCAGCGCCTCGGCGTCTACGGCGGACTGGCTGGCGACGATCAGGCGCAGGCGCGTCGTGCAGGCATCCACCGACTTGAGGTTCGCGCTGCCTCCGAGCGCCGCGATCCAGGCCGCCGGGCGGGGCAGCGCCGCCTCGCCCGCTGGCGCGGCCGGCGCCTCGCCCGCGTCGCGCCCGGGAGTCTTCAGATCGAAGCGCACGATGACGTAGCGAAAGAGGCCGTAGTAGAGCGCGAAGTACGCGGCCCCGACCGGCAGCAGCCACAGCGGGCGCGTCGCGCGGTTGAAATTCAGCACGTAGTCGAACAGCCCCGCCGAGAAGCCGAAACCGAGCCGCACGTGCAGGGCGTTCATGATGACGAAGGCGACGCCCGTGAGCAGCGCGTGCACGGCGTAGAGCGCCGGGGCGAGAAAGATGAAGGTGAACTCGATCGGCTCGGTGACACCGGTGAGGATGGAGGTGAGCGCGATCGAGCCGAGGAGCCCTCCGACCAGGCGCCGCCGCTCGGGGAGCGCCGTGTGGTACATGGCGAGACACGCCGCCGGGAGCCCAAACATCATCACCGGGAAGAACCCGGACATGAACGCGCCCGCGCTCGGATCGCCGGCGAAGAAGCGCTTCAGGTCGCCGGTCACGCCGTGATAGTCCCCGAGCAGGAACCAGGCGATGTTGTTGATGATGTGGTGCAGCCCGGTGATGATCAGCACCCGATTGAGCACGCCGTAGGCGAACAGGCCGAACGCGCCCGCGTGCAGCACCGAGCGGCTGAGCGCGTCCATCCCCTGCTCGAGGTGCTGCCACTGCGTGCCGAAGGCGAGCGCGAGGACCAGCCCCCCGAGACCGCAGACGATCGGCACGAAGCGGCGGCCGCCGAAGAAGGCGAGATAACTCGGCAGGCTGATGTTGTAGAAGCGGTTGTACAGCACGCCGCCCATCAGCCCGGAGAGAATCCCGATCGGGACATTGAGCTTGAAGAGCTCATGCTCCTTGTAGGCGCCGATGGCGAGCTCGCGGGCGTGGCCGCTCAGGTCCGCGACCACCGCGGGCGGCACCGCGATCAGCACCTCCGCCCCCTTGGTGGCGACGAGGTACGCGACCACGCTCGCGAGTCCCGCCGCGCCGTGGTTCTCACGCGCGAGACCAACGGAGACGCCGATCGCGAACAGCAGCCCGAGGTTGTTGAAGATCGCCTCCCCGGCGGCCGCCATCGATGCTGAGTCGAGCAGGTCCGGCTGCCCGAGCCGCAGCAGCAGGCCGGCGATGGGCAGCACCGCGATCGGCAGCATGAGCGCGCCACCGACCTTCTGCAGGCTGGCCAGGGCGCCCTTCATGCGCGACCCTCAGGTACCGGAAGCGCCCGCGCGGCCAGCGCGCGGACCGCGGCGGCGCTCTCCTGCCCGAGCGCCTGCTGCGCGAGCGCGCGGCACTCACTCAGTGAGACGCTCTCGATGCGCGCCTTCAGCTGCGGGATGACGGCGGGCACTGCCGAGAGCTCGTCCACGCCGAGCCCGACGAGCAGCGGCGCGGCCAGCGGCTCCGAGGCGAGTCCGCCGCAGACCGCGACGTGACGGCCGTGCGTACGGGCGCCCTCGGTGGTGCGTGCGATGAGACGCAGCACCGCCGGATGCAGCGCATCGAGCCGTGCCGCGAGCTGCGGGTTGCCGCGGTCCATGGCGAGGGTGTACTGCGTGAGATCGTTGGTGCCGATCGAGAGAAAGTCGGCGACCGCGGCGATGCGCTCGGCGAGCACCGCCGAGGCCGGGGTCTCGATCATGACACCGACGCTGATGCGCTCGGCCCGCCCGAGCTCGCGGCAGACCTCATCGAGCAACCGGCGTACGGTCTGGATCTCCTCCACCTCGGTGATCATCGGCAGGAGCAGGCGGCATTGCGCGGGGCCGCCGACCGCCAGCACCGCACGCAGCTGCGTGCGCAGCAGCTGCGGGAATGCGAGGCTCGTGCGCAGACCGCGCAACCCGAGTGCGGGGTTCTCCTCCTCGGGCAACGGCAGGTAGGCGATCGGCTTGTCCCCGCCGGCATCGAGGGTGCGGATGGTGAGCGGCCGCGCCCCGAGTACATCGGCGATCTTCTGGTACTCGGCGGTCTGCTCGGCTTCGGTGGGCGCTGACAGGCGGTCGAGAAACAGGAACTCGGTGCGCAACAACCCGCAGCCTTCGGCGCCGTTACGCACCGCGGCCTGCGCCTCGGCGACCGAGCCGATGTTGGCGAGCACCTCGATGCGCGTTCCGTCCGCGGTGTAGCACTCGCGCTGCGCCGCCGCGGCCAGCGCGGCGCGCTGCGCCGCCCTCGCGGCCACTTCAGCGCGTGCCGCCACGAGGCGTGTCTCGCCGGGATCGATCTCGAGGACGCCGCGCTGCGCATCGAGCACCAGGGGCGTGCCATCGTGCACGGCGAGCACTGCAGGGCCGAGCGCGACCAGCGCGGGTATCCCCATGGCCGCCGCCAGGATCGCGGCATGCGAGGTCGCCCCTCCCGCCGCCATGCAGATACCGGCGACCCGGGCCTCGTCGAGTGCGATGAGCTGCGATGGCAGGAGCTCGCGCGCGATGAGGATCGAGTGCGCCGCGGACCCGATCCCGATGGGGGCGCCCTTCGCGCTGCCTTCGAGCGCCACGAGCACCTGCGACTCGAGATCGAGAAGGTCGTCCGCGCGCTCGCGCAGGCGCGCATCCGCGAGTGCCTCGAGCGTCGCGGCGCTCGCGCGCACCGCCGCGCGCCAGGCGAAGCCGGCACTGCCTCCGGCCTCGATCGCCGCGCGCGCCGCGGCGAGGAGCTCCGGGTCGTCGAGGAGCTCGAGGTGCGCCGCCGCAATCTCACTCGCCGCATCCCCGCCACCGCCACCCGCAGGCGCCGCGTGCGCGCGACGTTCGAGGCGCGCACGCACTTCGGCGCGAGCGCGATCGAGTGCGGCGTTCTCTGCCGCGACCCCGGATCCCTGCTCGCGCACGCGGATCTCGGGCCGCCGCAGCTGCAGCGCCGGCCCGACGGCGAGCCCGGCGCTCGCCACCACTCCGTCGAGCGAGCCCGCGGCGGCGGGCGCCGCGGTCCGGGCGTCCGCCACGGCGGGTTCCGCGGTCATCGCCACCACCGGTACTGTCGCGCGAGCCGGCGCAGACCGCGGGGATGCAGACCGCGAGCCGCCGTGTGCCGCGAAGGCGGCCGCGAGTGCCGTCACGGCGTTTTGCGCATCGGGCCCCGTGGCACGAACCTCGATCTCCTCGCCGTGCTGCACACCGAGCCCCATGAGCGCCACCGTGCTGCGCGCGTTCGCTTCGCGACCGTGCGCGAGAAGACGCACGTCCGCCGCGAGCGTCCGGAGCGACCCTGCGAGCAGCGCCGCGGGGCGCGCGTGGATACCGTGATCGAAGAGGACCGTGAGACGGCGCGAGGCGCTGCCCGCGGCGGCCTCGCCGGCGGTGCCGGCTGCCGCGGCGGGGGCAGGCGGGGCGATCTCCATCAGCCATTCGCCGACCTCAACCGCGCGATCGAGGCTTCGCCTGCGGATACCACAGCCGCTCTCGGCCGTAACGATGATCGGGGTGAGGAGGCTCTTCGCGCGCCGCGCGAGAAGGTCGAGATCGAAGCTGAGGAGCGCATCGCCGGCGCGCACGCGCGCGCCCTGACGCACGTGCGCCTCGAACCCCTCACCGGCGAGTGCCACGGTGTCGATACCGACGTGCAGGAGGATCTCGCAGCCCGAGTCGGTGCGCAGGGTTACCGCATGGCGCGAGGCGGGCAGCAGCGCGATCTCGCCGTCACAGGGAGCGTGGAGCGTGCCGCCGGTGGGATCGATCGCCACGCCATCGCCGAGCAGCCGCGCGGCGAAGACCTCATCCGGTGCCTCATCGAGCGGCGTGCTCCAGCCGGCGAGCGGTGCGAGGAGTGTCAGCGCGTCGCGGGACTTCATGGCGAGAGCTGCACCCAGTCGATCGCCCACAGTGGATCGAGCGTGCGCTGCGTGAAGGTGAAGCACAGCGTGTGGGCGCCCTGGAGCGAGCGCACCGCGGGCGGCAACACGAGGGGCGGCAGCACCGTCACCGCATCGTTACCGGCCGCGGGAGCCAGCCCCAGCACTGCGAGCGGCTCACCCTCGCAGCCATCGACACGCACCTCGAGCTCTCCGGCCGGCGTGCGCGGCGCTCGCAGCCGGATCGCCTCGATGTCGCGGCCGATCTGGAAGTTGAAGGGCACCTGGCCGACCGCGGCAGTGAGGCGCGCGGCGCCGGCGAGGTCTGCAACCCGCAGCATCCAGCAGGGATTCTCGATGTCGATGAGAAACACCGCGCGCGGCCCCTGGAGCGGTGCATCATCCTCGAGATTCAACACCAGTTTGTCGGTGCAGGGGGTGAGGTCCTGGCTCATGTGCCGCTCCCAGGGACCCACGCTCCGCGGCGCCGCGAACACGGTGTCGGAGAAATGGATTCCGAGTGTACGGTAGCGCTCGAACTCGAGCGGCAGACGGCGCTGGAAGTCGGCAAAGTTGCGTCGCTCCGCCGGCGACCAGCCGATCTCCGCCAACGCGGCCGCGCGTGGCCAGGTCATGTAAGCGGCCCGCTCCTCGAGGCGCACGTGCTCGGTCCAGAGATTCGCCTGCACCCCGAGCACGCGCTCGGCCGCGGCGGCGAGTGGCCCGGGGAGCGGATCGAAGCGATAGACGCGCTCGAGTGACACGACCTCTCCCCTCCCCGGCGGCTCCTCGGGACCGGTGCCCTGGCGGTTATCGAGATACAGCGTCGGCGCGGGGGACAACACCGCATCGTGCCCGGCGGCGGCCGCAGCGATGGCGCCGTCGACACCGCGCCACGACATGACCGCGGCCCCGTCCGGCACCCCGCCCTCGAGGATCTCGTCCCAGCCGATCACGCGGCGGCCGTGAGCCACGAGGTACTTCCCCATCCGCCGAGTGAAGTAGCCCTGCAGCGCGTTCTCGTTCGGTACGCCGAGCTCGCGCATCCGGGCCTGCACCCGCGGCGAGGCCTTCCACTGATCCTTCACCGCCTCATCGCCACCTATATGAATGTACTCGCCCGGAAAGAGCTCCATGACTTCCGCGAGCACATCCTCGAGAAACCCGAAAGTGGACTCCTCGACGTTGTAGAGATTCGGGAAGATGCCCCAGTCCGCGGGTACCGCACGCGGTGGGTCATCGGTCACACCGAGGCGTGGGTAGGCGACGATCGCGGCGGTTGCGTGCCCCGGCATGTCGATCTCCGGCACGATGGTGACGTAGCGCTCGCGGGCGTACGCGACGATGCGCCGCACGTCATCCTGAGAATAGAAGCCGCCGTAGAGACGCGGCCGGCCGGTGGCGGGGTCGATGTCACGCTGTGCGGCGCCCGCCGGGACGCGCCAGGCGCCGACACTCGTCAGGCGCGGGTACTTGCGGATCGCGAGCCGCCAGCCCTGGTCATCGGTCAGGTGCCAGCCGAAGACGTTCAGCTTGTGGAGCGCCATCCAGTCGATGCAGCGCATCACGAACTCGGGCGACTGGAAGTGCCGGGCGGAATCGAGCATCAGCCCGCGCCAGCGAAACCGCGGAGTGTCGGTGATGAGGGTCGCGGCGAGCGCGAGCTCTCCGCCGCGGACCGGCACGCTGCAGAGGTCCCAGAGCGTGACCGCGCCATAGAACAGGCCGTGGTAATCAGGTGCCGACACCAGCACTCGCTCGGACGAAACATCGACCTGGTAGCTCTCCGGGCCGGTCCCGGCCGCCTGCGGGTCGAGACGGAAGACGATCGCCTGCGCCGGGAGCGCTGTCGCCGGAGTAAGCGCCGCCGGCGCGCGTGGCGGTGGCAGCCGGCGCACCTCGAGCGCGATGGCGTGAGTCCGCTGCAAAAGATCGGCGAAATAGGCTGCGATCCTCGCGGCTTCGGCGTCCCCGGAGGTGTAGATCGGGGTGCCCGCCCGGACGATGAAACTGCCGGCGCGTGGAGAAATGCTGGCAGGAATCGGGATGATCGGGACGATGTTGGCCTCGACTGTCGCCGGGCTCGCGGGAGTCGCGGCGGCTGTGGCGGCAACGAGCACGGCCACGACCGCCATCGCGGCCCGGGTTATCGATGCGCGGCGCATCACTTGGGCTGCAGCCGCTGCGCGAGCTGCGCCTGCAGCCGCTCGGCGTCCGCCGGAGCCAGCGTGCCCAGCACGCCGCGCCGCGGCTCGGGAATGTGTGCGCTCACCTGCGACTGCGGCCCGAACACGTAATGCTCGAACAGCGCCCGCCACGCCTCACGCACCGGCGGCGGCAGCTCACGGATGTTGAGAATCGCGTGCAGCAGGCTGTCGTAACCGGAGACACTGCCGAGTGCGGCACCGCTCGCATGCCACCAGTAGTTCACGAGCACGTTGAGGGACTCGAGCGATTCGACGTTGTGCCACCACAGCGGCGGAATGAAGAGCGCGTCGCCGGGTCCGAGCTCAGCGGTGCGCGCGTGTGCGAGCGCCTCGCGAAAGCGCGGGAAGCGCTCGAAATCCGGTGCGTGCAGCTGCACCAGGCTCATCGGCGCGCCGGTCGGCGCGTAGTCGAGCGGCCCGACGTAGAGATTGCCGACCTGCGCGGGCGGAAACAGCGTGAAGCGCCGCCGCCCGAGCACCACGACACCGATGTTGAACCATTCATCGAGATGGGTCGGCGTCGTGACCGCGTTGCCGAGCCAGATGCGCGGCTGCGAGGA
>DASQRV010000217.1:0-8557 GCA_035642735.1 Steroidobacteraceae bacterium | reverse complement strand
GCCGCTCGATTACCGCACCGCCCTGCTGTCGCGGACGATGCGGGCGGTGGCGGTGCCGCTGTCGTTCGCACTGGTGCTGCTCACGGTGCTGATCGGCCTCGTCACGGAACGCGCATTCCGTCCGGTGCGCCGCATCGCGGCGGAGCTGGCGGAGCGCCGCGACGACGATCTCTCGCCGGTGAACACTGCGGAGATGCCGGTGGAGACGCACCGGCTGGGCGTCGCACTCAATGGACTGCTCGCCCGGCAGGCGGAAGTGCTGGCCCGCGAGCGTCGTTTCACGGCCGACGCTGCGCACGAGCTGCGTACGCCGCTCGCCTCGCTGCGCGTGCAGGCGCAGGTCGCCGCTCGCGCGGGCAGTGCCGCGGAAATGCGCAGCGCTCTCGACAAGCTGCGGGCGAACATCGACCGTACGACGCACCTGATGAGTCAGCTGTTGTCGTTGTCACGACTCGAGCCCGGTTCGTCGTTCACTCCCGGACAGGTGACCGAGGCGCAGCGGGTCGTCGATCTGGTCGTGGAGGATCTGGCGCCGGGGGCACGCGACAAGCAGCTCGCGATCGCGGTGGGCGGCTGCCACCACCAGGTTCCGGGCTCGCCGGAGGTCCTGTACCTGTTGCTGCGCAACCTGCTCGAGAATTCCATCCGCAACGTGAGCCCGGGAGGCCGGGTGGCGCTCGAGGTGGGCGCGGGCGATCGCAACGTCGTGCTCACGGTCAGCGATAACGGACCGGGGATTCCCCGTAACGAACGGGCGCGCGCCTTCGAGCGTTTCTACCGCATCCCCGGCAGTGCCGCGGGGGGCAGCGGCCTCGGGCTATCCATCGTCGGGCGCATCGTGGAGCTGCTCGGGGGCGAGATCGAGCTCGCGGCCCCGGCAGCGGGGACCGGGCTGGTAGTGAGGGTCACGCTGCCAGTGAGCGCGCAGCCGCAGGCGTGGACCGCCGCATAGGTGCGCAGGCGGGCAGCGTAGGGGTGTGATTCGCGAGGCTGCATGCGGCGCGTTGCTGCTGGCTGCCTGCGGCTGGACGGGGACGGCGCTGGCACAGACCGACGAGATCCAGGTGTACGACGCCGAGATCACCGCTCCCGGTCACTTCAATCTCACCTGGCACAACAACTTCACGCCCTCCGGTCGGACCGAGCCGGCGTTCGCCGGCGGCATCGTCCCGGATCACGCCTTGAATGGTGTGCCCGAATGGGCCTATGGCGTCACGCCCTGGTTCGAGGCCGGACTCTACCTGCCGATATACACGCGCACACGGGACGGTGAGTGGCTTTTCGATTCGGTCAAGCTGCGCGCCCTGTTCGTCGTACCTGATGCGCACGACCGTACCTTCTTCTACGGCGTCAACTTCGAGCTGAGCTACAACGAGCCACACTGGGAGCCGACCCGTTGGGCGGGCGAGATGCGCCCGATCGTCGGAGTGCATCTCGGGCGTTTCGACTTTATCTTCAACCCCATCGTGGACACGGATTTCAAGGGCGGTCTGGGCAATCACGAGTTCGTGCCGGCAGTGCGCGCCGCGTGGAACACCGGCGGCAAGCTCGCATTCGCGCTCGAGGAATATGCCGATTTCGGCACACTGAACCATTTCAAGCCGAGCGACCAGCAGTCTCACACCCTGTTCGCGGTGATCGACTACGGCGGCAGCAGTCACGGCCTGGAGTTCGGCGTCGGGCGGGGACTCACGCCCGCGAGCGACACGTGGGTGATCAAGCTCATGCTGATGCAGGATCTGTAGGACACGGGCAGCCCGGTGCGCCTCATGCGGTGGGCTGGATGTGCCCGCGAGCCGCGCGCAGTTCCACGCGCAGACGTCCCGAGGCCACGACGCCCGAGCGTGTCAGGTCGCTGACGCGAATGTTGCCCTGCTGCACGGACACGATGACGCGATCGAAGGCGGCCGCCGGCACACGCACCGTCGCCAGCCCATCGACGTCCGTGAGCCAGCCGCGGCTCTCGATGCGGTAGCGCAGCGCCGGCTGCGGCCGCGGGAGAACCTCGACGCGTGCCGCGAGGTGGCTGCCCGGAAGCCCGAAGCCGTGCAGCTCACCATCGACGGCGAGCTCCGCGGGCGGGCCATCGAGCACGACCAGAGTGACGTTGGCCGAATCGGCCACCACCTCGAGAGTGCGCGGCAAGCCGGCGTGGAGCGGCACGCGCTCGCTGAGCACCGTACCGTGCGGAGTGGCAAACAGGGCAAGCAGCACCGCGACGCCCGCGAGCGCCGCCGCCAGCGTGCTCACCCGGCGCCAGCGCCCGCCTGCGGCCGGGACGGTCGCGTCCGCGGCCGGCGCCGGCAGCACGTGGTACCAGAGGACGTGCAGCACGCCGAAGGCGAGCAGCGCCGACCAGACGATGTCCGAGAGGAAGTGCGCCCCGGCAGCCATGCGGCCCACCCCGAGCAGGAGGCCGAGTGCGAGTCCGCCGGCGAGTGAAGCGCGCGCCCACGCGGGCCGGCGGCGTTTCCACTGCCACCAGCCGGCGGCGCACATGAAGCCCACGCTGCAGTGACCGCAGGGAAAGGACGCCCCCCCTGCGGAGCCGATGAGCGGCGCCGGCACATAGTGCAGGGGGCCGCCGAACTCGATGAGGTCGCGCGGCCGGGGGTGCTGCCAGTGGTCCTTGAACACCGCGTTCGCGAGCAGGCCCGGACCGATCGCGACCCCGAGCAGCACCAACACGGCGGCTCGACGCCACCCGGCACGCGAACGGGTGAAGCTCGCCGCGAGCGCGCCGAGGCCCGCGATCACCAGCGTCGCGGTGACCCAGGGCGCGGCCCGATACAGCAGCGACCAGGGCGCCTCGCGCGCGAGGGGCCAGTGATCGGCTGGCCCGGGCGAGTAGAACCGGCGTGCGACCGCAATATCGAGCGAGCCGCTCGCGAACAGACCCGCGGTCAGCAGCGCGCTCGCGGCCAGGCAGACGGCCTCACGCCGTCCTTCGCGGCGTCGCCGGACGCGGGCCTCCGACAGCGTCGCCGTGCTGCGCCTGCCATTGGACACCGGCTCAGCGTGGCACTCTCAGAACTGCCACGCCAGTCCGCCGAAGAAACCACGCCGCATCCCGTACTGCGGGGCAAACACGCCGATGCCCGTGCCACTGCGGATCTGGTAGACCTTGTCGAACACGTTCACGACGTCGAAGCGCGCCGTCAGCTGGCCCGAGCCGAGGTGGAAGTCATGCATCGAGCCCAGATTGACCACGGTGTAGCTCGGGGTGTGATCGCCATTCGGGATGACCGTGCCATCTGGCAGCGTCAGCTGCTGGCGCAGGCCCGTGCCGAAGATGAAGTCGGCGCTGAAACGCGTGCCCTGCCACAGGTAGGACGCGCCGCCCGAGGCCGCCACGCGCCCCTCGTGGTCGAGGTGGATGTAGTTGTTGGCAATGTAGGCGAGATCGTCCGCGCTGAAATTGAACTGCGCCGACTCGACCTCCTTGCCGTGGGCCGCCTGGAAGGACAGGTTGCCGTAGACGGAAAAGTTGCTCAGCGAATAATTGCCGGTGAACTCGATACCGTTGATGAGCCCGTAGCGGTAGTTGAAGGGAGTCAGAATGATCGGCGCGCCGAACTGCCCCTCATCGACGAGGTGCTGCGCCTGCTTGTAGAAGTAGTCGACGCCGACGGTCATTGCGCCGTTCAGCAGCCGTTGTTGCGCACCGAAGTCGTAGTAGTTGACGCGCTCAGCGAACGGCGGCGTGTCGAGCGTAACCGAGCCCGGCGGCACCGCGGTGGTGCCGATGAGCTTGCTGATGGTCGTGGCCCCGACGAGCTCGAAGGGTGGCGGGCTGAAATAACGCGAGTAGCCACCGTGCACGGTGGTGTCGGCGGAGACTTGCCAGACGAAGTTGAGGCGCGGGCTCGTCTGGCTGCCGCTCGAGAAGGCACTGTAGCGGTCGAAGCGCACCCCGTAGTTGATGGTCAGCGGCGCGAGGGCCTGCCACTCGTCCTGCAGGTAGACGCTCTCGAGAGTCTGCACCTGCGTGCCGTTGTCGGGCACCGTCAGCGGAACGTTGCTCGTTTGCATGCCGGCGGCATCGATGGGCAGGACTTGCGAGCTGGTGATGCTTTCGGCGCTGTCGTGCTGCAGGAAAAACCCGGCGCGTACCGTGTGAGTGGCCGACAGCTTCCAGGCGGCATCCGTCTGCCAGCTGACGGCGGTGGAGTCCTTGAAGGCATCCTGCGCAATGCCGTTGTACAGCAGATCGCCGAGCCAGTCGGGCGTGAAGTGCAGGCTGGTGTAGCGGGCGGCAACCGAAGTCTCGAAGTTCAGCGCGCCGGCGGAGTGCTGCCAGCTCACGATCGCGTACTCGGTGCGCTCCTGCTGATTCTCGTCGAGATCGTCGCTGAGGAACTGTGTCACGCCCTGCACGTCGAGACCCAGCGTCGGCTGCAAGCCGCGTTGGTTCGGAATCTGGTAGGCGCCGTCAGAAATCCCGAGGATGAGCGAGAGGCGGTTGGCGGGATCGAGGATCTTCTCGAGATAAGCGAAGCCGTGGTATTGCTTGGTTTGATTGTGCAATGGGTCGCGGCTGCCATCCGGTGACTCAATGCCGAGATCGCTCTGCTTGTAGTCCCCGGTGACGTAGTAGCTGAAGCTGCCGCTGCTGCCGCCGTACTCGAACGCCGGCTGGATCGTGCCGAAGCTGCCACCGTAGATCGACAGATACCCACCCGGCGTCAGCAGTCCGCTGCTGCTGGTGAGGTCGATCACGCCTGCGGTGCGCAGCCCGTATTCCGCCGGCAGAGCACCGGTGATGAGGCTCACCGATGAGATCAGCCGCGGACTCAGCGTCTGGCTGAATACACTGATGCCCTCGGGCAGGATGACGCCGTTCAGCCGGTACTGCAGCCCGTTGTGATCACCCCGCACGTGCAGCTGCCCGAAGGAGTCCTGCACCACACCGGGGGCCTGCAGCAGCACCTGGCTGAGGGACTGATTCTCACCCATCGGCGCTGCGGCGATCGCCCGATTGTCGATGGTGTAGGTCGAGGCACCAGTCTGCGTCTCGATCGACGATCGCTCCTCGTTGAGCCGCCGCGCCGTCACTTCTATGGTCGCCAGGCTGCCCTCGGCGGAGCCGGTGGTATCCGGCGCGGCGTCGCCAGCGCCCGCCGCGGCATCGGCAGTGCTCGCCGCGGCATCGGCCGCGCGGACGACCGGTGTACTCAGCAGGACCCCGGCCAGAAACATGAGGGTGCCCGCGACGCCAAACTTGGCGAGCCGGGGCTGGGCTGTGACCATGAAATTCTCCGCAGGAACTGAAATCGGGCCGCCCCCGATCGCGCGAGTGCGGCCCAGGATCGAAAGGTCAGTTCAGGCTTGCGGAGGGCCCCGGCTGCGGGGTGTTGGGGCGTCAGCCCCGATGATGCTGTAGCAGGGCTCGGGAGTCGGAAGAAGTTCCGCCGGACAAACGGCCGGGCTGCCGCCACTGGCCGCGACCGGGTTGACGATCTGTGCGTAGGCTTCGCAGGTGGGACACGCACCGGCATCGAGGGCCTGAAGCTCGGCGCGCACGGTTGCGCCGCTCTCGGCCTCGCCGTGGCGCAGGTGACTGAGACCGTGCAGCACCGCGCCGTGCTGAACGAGTACCAGCAACAGCGAGAGCAGCCACGAGAGTGAGGAACGACGCATGTTCAAGGAGCGGCCTGAAGCCCGCGGGGAGTTTAGCCTGTAGGACGGCACATTTTCTAGCAGCCGACACCTCGCCGCGTCGACCCCACGCACCGTCAGGTCGCAACCGCGAGTTACTTTTTGCGCGTTTTGCCAACCAGTCCGCACCCGTGAGCGCACGCCGCCCTCACATAGATCGTTACATTCGGGTCCCCGAGGCGGCCCACGGATGGCGCTCAGTCAGAGCGCGGCGCCCCGGTCAGGAGGCCTGCCGAGTCGACGATGCCGTGCCGGCACAACCACTCGCTCGCGTCGTCCGCGTCCTGCTCAAACCACGCGCGCGTGCTGCCGAGACGGAAGCTGTAGCCCCAGGCGTCCATGTCGGTGAACAGCCGCTCGCGGCCCACCTGAGGCAGCTCCCCGGCGAACAGCACCTGCAGGTAACACACCGCCGACTCCTCGAGGTCATCACCGCCGGCATCGCGGTCGAGCCCGGCGCGACGCTCCGGGCTCATGCAGACATAGTGAGCGGCTTCGTGCAGCACCGAATGGAGCGGCGTGTCGAGCCGCGCATAGAGCAGGTCGCCGCGCAGCCCGGCCTCGCTGTCACCCCAGTAGGAACCGGGAATCGCCTCCCCCGGCGCCACCAGTTCCACGGTGAGGCCGTAGCGGGCGAGCAGCAGCGCGACCGCCACGCGATCGACGCCGTTCAGCAACAGCACTGCGGGAATCGGCGAGGGCGTTGTGAGCGGTGCGGGCACGGCGGGCGGTGCACCAGGGATCCTGGCCGTCAGAGGCTCGCGAGGCGTCGCATGACCATGTCGGCGAGATCGCGCGCCATGTCCTGGCGCAGGATCTGCTCCTCGTGATTCTTGGCGAGGAGCAGGGTTTCGTCGAAGCTGTAGCTCCGCGTCGCGGAAACCTCCTGCGGCGGCAGCAACTCCTTGCCGCCCGCGGCACTCACCGAGAATCCCACCGTGTAGGTAACCTCGTACTGATTCGGCTGATTGGTGGCCGACACCGACAGCACGCGCCTCGCGACGCTGTCGCGCAGGATGCTGACCACCGCCGAAGCCTTATCCCTCTCCGGTGTGAGCTGCGCGCCGTTCGAGAGCAGGGCGTGTCGCAGGTATTGGATGAAATCACTCTGCCGGTCGGGAGCTTCGAGAAAGGGTGTCCGCACGACCGGCGGCAGCGGCGTGTGCCCCTGCAGATGAAAGCCACAGCCCCCGAGCAGCACCGCAGCGAGAGCGCAGGTCCACCGCGTAGCGCGCGGCACACTCATAGTCACACGACCACGTTGACGAGCTTGCCCGGCACGACGATGACGCGCCGCACCGGCCGGTCGGCGACGAACTTCCTGACGTTGTCATCCGCGAGCGCCGCGGCACGCACCGCGGCCTCATCCGCGCTCACCGGCACGCTGATGTGGCCGCGCAGCTTACCGTTCACCTGCACGACGATGGCGTGCGTCTCCGTGGCGAGCGCCTGCGCATCCGGCACCGGCCAGCGCTCATCGATCGGTGCGGTCGGGTGACCGAGCGCGAGCCACAGCGAGTGGCACACGTGCGGCGTGATGGGTGACAGGATGAGCACCGCGAGCCCGAGCGCCTCGTGGCGCACCGCGCGCCCCTGCGGCGTGTCGTCGGCGAAACGCTGCACCGCGTTCAGCAGCTCCATCACCGCGGCGATGGCGGTGTTGAAATTGCGGCGCCGCCCGATATCGTCGGTCGCCTTGGCAAGCGCCTGGTGCGCGACCCGCCGCAGCTCGCGCTGCGCGGGAGTGAGCGCCTGCGCTGCGAGGGCCGGCGGCGTGCCGCCCGTGACGTGCTGGTAGACCGCGGTCCACAGCCGGCGCAGGAAGCGCCACGCCCCCTGTACGCCCTCGTCCGACCATTCGAGGGTCTGCTCGGGCGGGGAGGCGAACATGATGAACAGCCGTGCGGTGTCCGCGCCGAAGCGCTCCACCAGCCCTTCCGGGTCGACACCGTTGCCCTCCGACTTCGACATCTTGCCGAGGCCCTCGTGGGTCACGCGGAGGGTGCCGAGGTCGGGCGTCACCACCTCGTTGATCTCTGTGCCGTCAGCCAAGCGCCGCGTGGCGACGTCCGCCGGGTTGAAGTAGCGCTTGCGTCCGCCTTCGGCCTGATACGAGTAGACGTGGTTCAGCACCATGCCCTGGGTGAGCAGGTTGCTGAAGGGCTCGCCGAACTTCAGCAGGCCGACATCCCGCATCACCTTGGTCCAGAAGCGCGCGTACAGCAGGTGCAGGATCGCGTGCTCGATGCCGCCGATGTACTGATCCACCGGCAGCCAGTAGTCGACGCGCGCATCCACCATGCGGTCGGCGTCGGGACAGGCGTAGCGCACGAAGTACCACGACGAATCGACGAAGGTGTCCATGGTGTCGGTCTCGCGCCGCGCGGGGCCGCCGCACTTCGGACAGTTGCATTCGTAGAAGGCGGGCGACTTCGCGAGCGGATTGCCGCTGCCGTCGGGGACCAGGTCCTCGGGCAGCAGCACCGGCAGCTGCTCGTCCGGCACCGGCACCACACCGCAGGCACCGCAGTGGATGATCGGAATCGGGCAACCCCAGTAGCGCTGACGCGAGATGCCCCAGTCGCGCAGCCGGTACTGCACGCGCTTGCGGCCGAGGCCCTTCGCCTCGAGCGCCGTAGCGATGGCATCGATCGCCTGCTGCGAGCTGAGACCGGAGAACTCCCCGGAGTTCACCGTCTCGCCGTAGTCGGAGTAGGCGGCGATCCAGGGCGCGCGCACCTCCTCGTAGGCACCGCGGGTCGAGCGCACCACGGTCGTCACGGGCAGCCCGTGGCTCACCGCGAACTCGAAATCGCGCTCATCGTGGCCCGGCACGCCCATCACCGCGCCCTCGCCGTAGTCCATGAGCACGTAGTTGGCTACAAAGAGCGGCAGTGGA
>DASQRV010000216.1:0-10810 GCA_035642735.1 Steroidobacteraceae bacterium | reverse complement strand
TCGTGTTGCACGATGTCGGCGACGTCGATCTCGGTGGTGGCTGCCCCGGTGTGGCCGAAGGGCACGATCGCGATCGGTATCGGGTCGCGCACCCCGGAGGTGACCTCGATCTGCAGTTCGGCACGTGCCGCAGGCATGGCCCACATGAGGCACGCGATCACGGCCGCAGCGCACCCGAGGAGGCGTGGCCAGCGCCGAAAGGCGCGACAGTTCAATTCGCTCATGAGCATCAATCCGGCTTGAAGTCGATGCGGAGATGGCGGTCGAACAACGCCGGATCGGGCGGCGGCGGAAGCGGCGAGGCGCGATAAACGGCTGCTTCGATCGACTCGCGCACCGCCTGGTCGCCGTTGCATGCACCAATAGTCACTTCGGTCACTTCTCCTCCAGGTACCTGCGTCACATTCAAAATGCATTCTATGCCGGGTTGCGCCGTCGGCGGGCGCAGCCACGCCCGATTGATCTTGGCCGCGATCTGTGATTGCCAGCTGGCGAGTGCCGGACCGGCGCGCGCCTTCTTGGCCTGCTCCTCGGCGGCGAGGTCGTGCTGCAGATCCTCCTCGAGTTGCGCCTGCTCCTGCGTCTCCGCCTGGCGCTGCTTCTCCTCGGCCGCGCGCTTCTGCGCCTCGGCCTGCTCGTGAGCCTTGTGCTCGGCCTCCTCGCGAGCCTTGCGCTCGGCCGCGGCGCGCGCCTCGGCCGCAGCTGCCTCGGCCGCGGCCTGCTCGGCGGCGCGCTGCTGATCAGCGGCCGCCGCTTCTTCCTGCTGCCGCTGCTGCTCGCGTTGTACGAGCTCCTCGGACGTCGGCTGCGGCGGCCCGACCGATTCCGGCGGCGCCTGCGGCGGCGGCGCGGGTTGCACCACACCGGGCACGCTGCGGGCGTCCACCACGTGCGCCTCGATCGCGAGCGTCGGTGCCGGCCGCGGCGGGCGGCGGAACAACAGCCAACCGTACGCCAGCGCACCGAGCAGCGCCGTGTGCAGCAGCACCGACAGCGTGATCGACACCCAGCGATCGCTCAACCGTTGCATGCGAGGATGTGCATCAGCGCCCGTGGCGCTCGCTCTCCGGCAACGGCTCGGTGATGAACCCCACCGTGTGCGCCCCGGCGCGCTGCAGGATCACCATGGCCTGCACCACACGCCCGTAGGCCACGGCGCTGTCGGCCTTCACCAGCACCTGCGTCTCCGGATTGCGCTGCAACGTCGCGGTCGCGCGCGTCGCCACCGTGGCGTCATCGAGCGGCTGCTGCGGATCGGGGCCGACATTCAGATACAGCCGCCCGCCGCGATCCACCGACAGCACCAGGGGTGGAATCCGCTGCGCCTCGAGAGGCTCAGTGGCCGCGTGCGGCAGATCCACCTTGACTCCCTGGGTCAGGAGCGGCGCCGTGATCATGAAGATGATCAGGAGCACCAGCATGACGTCGATGTATGGCACGACGTTGATCTCGCCCATCAGACGGCGGCCGCGGGAGGTCTGAGCCATGTTCAGCGCTCCGGCCCGCCGGCGCGTGCGGCGTGGCGCTGGAGAATGGTCGAGAACTCCTCGATGAAGGCATCGAAGCGCATCTCGAGGCGCGTCACCTGGTCGGCGAAGCGGTTGTAGGCGACTACCGCGGGAATGGCGGCGAACAGCCCGATGGCGGTCGCCACCAGCGCCTCCGAGATGCCCGGTGCCACCATGGCGAGCGTCGCCTGCTGCACGTTACCGAGCGAGGCGAAGGCACTCATGATGCCCCACACGGTTCCGAACAACCCGACGTAGGGACTCGTGCTGCCGACAGTCGCGAGCGTCGCCAGGCTGTGCTCGAGGCGGTCGATCTCCTTCAGCTGCGCAACGCGCATCGCTCGGCGCGAGCCCTCGAGCAGCTGCTCGCTGCCCGCGGCGCTCTGGCGCAGACGCGCGAACTCGCGGAAGCCGAACTCGAAGATGCCTGCCATGCCGGTGGCACCGCCGTGCGATTCGATCGTGCGATAGAGCGTCGCGAGGTCATCGCCCGACCAGAAGCGACCCTCGAACCGGTCGGCTTCGCGCCGCGCCCGGCCGATGATGCGACGCTTGCGGAAGATGATCTGCCAGGAGGTGAGCGATGCCAGTAGCAGCAGCGCGATCACGATCTGCACCGGTACGCTCGCCTGCACGATCAGCTTCAGGATCGAGAGCGGCTCACCCATTGTCCACTGCCTCCGCGGCCACGGCCTCGCGCAGGAACTGTGGCAGCCGCCGGGGCCGCAGGCTCGCGGCATCGACGCAGGCGATGCGCACCTGCGCCTCGACCAGCAGCCCGGCACGCTGCGTACCGCCCGGCGCGGTGCGGTAGATGCGCTGCGCGAAGCGCAGCGACGCCGCCCCTTCCGCGCGCGGCTCGCAGGTGATCTCCAGCTCATCATCGAGCCGTGCCGGCGCGCGGTAATCGATCTGCAGGCTCACTACGGTGAAGAGGATGCCCGGCTCGCGCGCAAGCTCGAGCTGCGAATGGCCCTGTGCGCGCAGCCACTCGGTGCGCGAGCGCTCAAGAAAGCGCAGGTAATTGGCGTAATAGACGATCGCGCCGCCGTCGGTATCCTCCCAGTACACGCGCGCGGGCCAGGAAAACAGGCTCACCGCTCGGCCTCGAACAGCGGCAGCGTCGCGGCACGTTCGGGCGGCTTGATGCCGAAATGCAGGTACGAGGCGCGGGTGACCATGCGACCGCGCGCGGTGCGCACCAGAAACCCCTGTTGGATGAGAAAGGGCTCGGTCACGTCTTCGAGCGTGCCGCGTTCCTCCCCGAGCGCCGCCGCGAGGCTGTCGATCCCAACCGGGCCGCCATCGAAGCGCTCGATGATCGCCGTGAGGAGCTTGCGGTCGAGGGTGTCGAAGCCCTCGCGATCCACCTCGAGCATGTCGAGTGCGGCATCCGCTACGCCGGCTCCGATGCGGCCATCGGCGCGCACCTGCGCGTAGTCGCGCACGCGCCGCAGCAGGCGGTTGGCGATCCGCGGTGTACCGCGCGAGCGCTGTGCGATGCGCTGCGACCCGCCTTCATCGATGGTCACCCCGAGGATCGCCGCCGAGCGCGTGACGATCCGCTCGAGGTCCTCCACGGCATAGAACTCGAGCCGCTGGACGATACCGAACCGGTCGCGCAGTGGCGAGGTCAGGAGTCCCGCGCGCGTCGTGGCGCCGACCAGCGTGAATGGCGGCAGGCTCAGCCTGATCGAGCGTGCCGCCGGCCCCTCGCCGATCATGATGTCGAGCTGGTAGTCCTCCATCGCGGGGTAGAGCACCTCCTCCACCACCGGCGCGAGGCGGTGAATCTCGTCCACGAACAGCACGTCGCGTGGCTGCAGGTTGGTGAGTAGCGCCGCCAGATCGCCCGGGCGCTCGAGGACGGGGCCCGAGGTCTGACGCAGGTTGACGCCGAGCTCTGCGGCCACGATGTGCGCGAGCGTCGTCTTGCCGAGCCCGGGGGGCCCGAAAATCAGCACGTGATCGAGGGCCTCACCGCGCGCGCGCGCCGCGCTGATGAAGATCTCCAGCTGCGTCTTGACCGGCGTCTGACCGATGTATTCCTGGAGTCGGCGTGGTCGGATGGCCCGCTCGACGGCCTCCTCCTCGGCGTTCGCCGCGCCACTGATGATGCGCTCTGCAGTCACTTAAGGGTTCGACTCCCGCGCCGCGCCCTGGAGCGCCCGCCGAATGAGTTCCTCGGTGGAATGTGTACCGGGGCCGACCGCTTTGAGCAAGCGTGCAGCCTCGGCCGGGCGGTAGCCGAGGGCGACCAGGGCCCCATACGCCTCGCTCTCGGCGCGGGTGCCCGTGGCCACCGCCGCTGGACCGCTTCCCGGCAGCGGCGCAGCGAGCCGGTCGCGCATCTCGACGATCAGCCGCTCGGCGGTCTTGCGGCCGACGCCCGGAATGCGCGTCAGGGCGGCGATGTCCTCGCGCTGCACACACTCGGCGAACGCCGTGACGCTGATACCCGAGAGCAGCGCGAGCGCGATCTTCGGCCCCACCCCCGACACCTTGATGAGGCTGCGAAACAGCCGCCGCTCCTCATCAGTCGCGAACGCGTACAGCACGTGCGCATCCTCGCGCACCACCAGGTGCGTGAGGAGTCGCACCTCTTCGCCGACCGCCGGCAGGTGAAAGAAGGTCGACATGGGAACCTCGAGCTCGTAGCCGAGCCCACCGACATCGACGGTGAGTTGCGGGGGGGTCTTGGAGGCGATCCTGCCGCGCAGCGAGCCGATCATCGACTATGCCCGCGACCAATGCGGGCCGCCGCGATGGATGAACGCCTGCAGCCTGCGCTGGTGCGCGTGACACACGGCGACCGCGAGTGCGTCCGCGGCGTCCGCGGCCGGCCGCTCACCGAGGGACAGCAGGGTACGGATCATTTGTGCAACCTGGAACTTCTCGGCGGCCCCGGAGCCGACCACTGCGAGCTTCACGGTACGCGGCGCATATTCGAATACCGGCACGTCCGCGGGAATGGCGCACAGCGCCGCGCCCCGCGCCTGACCGAGCTTCAGTGCGCTGTCGGGGTTGCGGCTCACGAACACTCGCTCCACCGCAACCTCCGCCGGGCCGTGCTCGGCGAGCAGCGCCTTGAGTCCCTCGAATATGAGGCGCAGCCGCGCGGCGGGCCTTGCCGACGCCACGTTGAGGCAGCCGTGGGCCACCGGGAGCAACTCACTGCCGTGGCATTCGATTACGCCGAAGCCGGTACGCCGCGAGCCCGGATCGAGGCCGAGGATGCGCACCCGCAGCGCCGCCACGGGCGGCGGGGCGGCGACCGGATCAAACGCGCGCCAGGACCTCGTCCGATATCTCGACATTCGAGTACACGTACCGTTAAAGACCTGAACGAGCGTGGCCGGCGATCCCTAAGCGTAACCGAAAACAACGACTTACGCAGGCTCAGGCCATCTGCGGATCATTCTGAGGCGAAACGCCGCCCGCAGGCGGCGCAGGCGCGTGTGCGCGGCGTGAAGCTTCAACTGCAGGTGATCGCGGGCGGCCAGGGGGAGGTTAGACAGCCGTCAGACGAAACATCCCCCGAGGCGTCGGCCAACTCGGCAAGTTTCTGACGTCCAAAGCGCGCCAGGACCTCGTCCGATATCTCGACATTCGAGTACACCTCCCGGGCGTCTTCCAGCCCCTCGAGCGCCTCGAGCAGGTGCACCATCGCCTCCCCGTCATCCCCCGAGAGCTCGAGCGCGGTTGCCGCGCGGCGC
This sequence comes from Steroidobacteraceae bacterium, assembly GCA_035642735.1. GTDB lineage: Bacteria > Pseudomonadota > Gammaproteobacteria > Steroidobacterales > Steroidobacteraceae > 13-2-20CM-66-19. The sequence continues at coordinate 5,586 of DASQRV010000216.1, read as the reverse complement.
GTCACTTCCGCGGTGGCGGGGGCGAACCCGTGGTGCGTGAGCACCGCGCGCACGGTCGCGAACTCGAGCGGATCCGCCAGCACCTCGACCGAGGTATCGGCACTCGGCACGACGTCCTCCGCGCCCGCTTCCAGCGCCACCTGCATGAGGCGCTCCTCGTCAGTCCCGGGCGGATAGGTGAGCAGTCCCACCGTGTTAAACAGGTAGCTCACCGAGCCGTCGGCGCCCAGCCGGCCGCCGTGCTGCACGAAGACGCGCCGCACTTCCGCGCCAACCCGCGTGCGGTCCGTGGTAACGCACTCCACCATCACCGCCGCACCGCCTGGTCCGTAGCCCTCGTAGCGCACCCGCTCGAGGCCCGCGCCCGGCGCATCGGCGGCGCCCCGGCAGCGCATGGCCGCATGGGCGTCCTCGCGGCGCTTTATGTTGGCCCACTTGCTGTTTCCCGCCATGATTGATGGTGCCCCCGTCCCCTCAAAAAACCGGGGGTATGATAGCCGCAAAGGCCCGCGGGCGACACGCGCACCGCACACCGCCCGCTGCCTCGCAGGAAGCCGTCAGCACCGTGGAGACCAGCCAACTCTGTCCGCCGAGCGTCCGCGACGCCATCATCGGTGCACGCGCGGCCTTCGAGCGCACCGCGGTCTCACTCCCGCGGGATCTCGGCTTCGCCGCGGAGGCTGCCGAGATCATGGGCGGGCTCACCGAGAGTACCGAGCTTGCACATGCGCTGCTCGCGCGACCGGTGCTGGCGAGCGCAGGCCTCACCTCCGAGCAGACCGCCGGCATTGTCGGCCAGGGCGCCACCGATATCGCGGTCGCCCTGCAGCGTCTCGGCGCACTCGGTCTGCCGCGTGACTGGTCGCCCGCCCGCGGTCTCGACACGCGCCAGACCGAAACGCTGCGCAAGATGCTGCTCGCCGTGGTGAGCGACCCGCGCCTCGTGCTCGCACGGCTCGCGGAGGAGCTGGTCGCGCTGCGTCACGCCCGCACACTCGCGGAGCCCGAGCGCGAGCGGCGCGCACTCGAGGCCCGGGCCATCTACGCACCGCTCGCCAATCGCCTCGGCGTCTGGCAGCTGAAGTGGGAGCTGGAGGACCTCGCGTTCCGCTACCTCGAGCCCGAGGAGTACCGGCGCGTTGCCAGCGCCCTGAACGAACGCCGCGCCGACCGCGAACGCTACATCGAGGCGCTGTGCGGGGAGCTGCAGGGCCAGCTGCGTGCGGCCGGCATCACGGCCGAGGTTTACGGCCGGCCGAAACATATCTACAGCATCTACCGCAAGATGCAGCGCAAGCAGCTCGCGTTCGAGCAGCTCTTCGACGTGCGTGCCGTGCGCGTGGTGGTGGCCGGCGTGCCGGAGTGCTACGCGGCGCTCGGGGTGGTGCACGGCTGCTGGCCCTACATCCCGGGCGAGTTCGACGACTACGTCGCCACCCCGAAGGGCAACGGCTACCGCTCGATCCACACCGCCGTGATCGGACCTCTGGCCAAGAGCGTCGAGGTGCAGATCCGCACCCCCGAGATGCACGAGCACGCCGAGCTCGGAGTCGCGGCGCACTGGACCTATAAGGAGGGCGGCCCGCGCGATGCCGATTACCAGCGCAAGATCGAATGGGTGCGCAGGCTCCTCGAGCCGCACGAGGGTGGCACGGGGGGCGACGAGGCGGACCGGGACCTCATCGAAGGGATGCGCGCGGAGCTGTTCGAGGACCGCGTCTACGTGCTCACGCCCAAGGGCGAGGTCATCGATCTGCCGCGCGGCGCAACGCCGCTCGACTTCGCCTACCACGTGCACACCTCGCTCGGACACCGCTGCCGCGGCGCCAAGGCGAACGGCCGCATCGTGCCGCTCTCGCACGTGCTCGAGAACGGCGAGATCATCGAAGTCATCACCGGCAAGAACGAGGCGCCGAGCCGCGACTGGCTCGCGCCCGAGCAGGGTTATCTCGCCTCGCCGCGCAGCCGCGCCAAGGTGCGCGCCTGGTTTCGCAAGCAGGATGTCGGCAGCAACCGCAGCGCGGGCGCGCTGCTCGCCGAGCGCGAGCTGGCGCGCATCGGCGCGCGACCCGAACAGCTGACAGCGCTCGCCCGCGAGCTCAAGGCCCGCGACGTGGACCACCTGCACCAGCTGCTCGGTGAGGGGGAGATCACGGTGACGCAGCTGATGCAGGCTGCGACCCGGCTCTTCGAGCCGCCCACACCGCGCATCACACGCCCGCCGCGCGCTCCCGCGACGCGCCGCCGCGCCTCACCCGTGGAGATCGAAGGGGTCGGTGATCTGCCGACGACGCTCGCGCGCTGCTGTGCGCCGCTGCGGGGACAGCCGATCGGCGGCTACGTCGCGCTCGGCCGTGGCGTCACCGTGCATCGCGGCGACTGCCCGAGCTTCATCCGCATGGCGGCGCTGAAGCCCGAACGCGTCCTGAAGGTCGAGTGGTCGGCCGACGACGATGCGGCGCTCGCCGTGCAGCTTTCGATAAGCGCCTACGACCGCCGCGGCCTGCTGCGTGACCTGACGGATGTGCTCGCGGTCGAGCGCCTCAGCATCGATGCGGTCAGTTCGCGCACCGACCACGATGTTGGCATCGCGTACTTCGCGCTCACCGTCGCCGTCAGCGACCTCGAGCAGCTGGCGCGGGTGCTGCGCCGCCTCGCGGCGGTGCCGAACGTCATCGAGGCGCGCCGCCAGCAATAGCGGCAGCGGCACGGGGAGCGCCGCATCGATGGGTGCGCGGCGGGTCTCAGCGATTGATCGAATCGATCGAGCGCTTGTCGACCGCGAGCGCCGCCTCGTGAACCGCCTCGGCGAGCGTCGGGTGCGCGTGGATCGTGCGCTGCAGGTCCTCGCTGCTCGCGGAGTACTCCATGGCGAGCACCGCCTCGGCGATCAGCTCCCCGGCGAACGGCCCGACGATGTGCACGCCGAGAATCTCATCGTCATTGCGGGCCGCCACGATCTTCGCGAACCCCTGAGTCTGCTCCAGGGCGCGGGCGCGACCGCTGGCGAGGAAGGGGAACGTGCCCGTTTTGTAGGCACGCCCGCTCGCCTTCACCTGTTCCTCGGTAAGACCGACCCAGGCGATCTCCGGTGCCGTGTAGATGACGAAGGGAATCACCTTGTAGTTCATCTCGCCGTAGCGGCCGGCGATCAGGTCGGCCACCATCACGCCCTCCTCCTTGCCCTTGTGAGCGAGCATCGGACCACGCACGCAGTCACCGATCGCCCAGACGTTCTCGACACCGGTACGGCAGTGCTCGTCGACCTTGATGAAGCCGCGCTCATCGAGCTGCACGCCCGTATCAGCAGCAAAGAGATCCGAGGTGTAGGGGCGCCGGCCGATCGCGACCACGAGCCGATCGACAGTCACCCGCTGCTCGCCCTTGGCATCGCTGTAGGCGACCTCGACCGCGCCGCCGGACACCGTTGCGCTGCTCACCTTGGCGCCGGTGCGGATGTCGAGTCCCTGTTTCTTGAAGTGGCGCAGCGCCTCGCGCGCGAGCTGTTGATCCGCGAATGCGAGAAAATCCGGCAGCGCTTCGATGATCACCACCTCCGAGCCGAGGCGACGCCACACACTGCCGAGCTCCAGGCCGATGACGCCGCAGCCGATGACGCCGAGCCGCTTCGGCACCGCCTCGAACTCGAGCGCGCCCCAGGAGTCGACGATGTGCGGGGGCTTGAATGCCGTCGAGCGCAGCTCCATCGGGGCGGAGCCGGAGGCGAGCACGACGTGACGGGCGCTCAGGGTGCGCCGCGACCCGTCGTGCGCGGTGAACTCGACCTTGCGACCGGCGAGCAGGCGCCCGTGACCCTGGAGGCCTGTGACTCCGGCGGCCTTGAAGAGCGCAACGATCCCCTGGGTCATCGCCCGGACGACGCCGCTCTTGCGCTTTTGCATCTGGGCGAGATCGAGCCCAATACCTGCGAGCTTGATGCCGTGTACCGCAAACTCCTCGTGCGCGCGGTGGTAGAGCTCGGTCGACTCGAGCAGCGCCTTGGAGGGAATGCAACCGGCGTTCAGGCAAGTGCCACCGAAGGTGGCCGTGCCGTCGTGGTTCTTCCACTCATCTATACAGGCGACGCTCAGCTTGTTCTGTGCTGCGCGAATAGCCGCCGGGTATCCGGCGGGGCCTGCACCGATGACGATGACGTCGTAGGAATCGCTGCTGCCGGGACTCTTCGGGTCGCTGCTCATGATGATCCTCGGGTGGGGACAGGACCTCGTTTTTCAAGGGCTTCCGCTGGCGGGAAGGCCTTGAAAAATAACACAAAGCTCACCGCGCGGGCGGATTGCCTCCGCCGTGTCATCAATTCGGAATATTTCCGTCATACGCTGCGCAATCCCCACCGAATGAGTACGCGCCATGAGCAGCGTTGCCGCCCACACCGTCGCCGCCCGACCCGTGCTCGACCGAAAGCCGAGCCCGGGGGCCATCCTGCTGTTCCTGCTGCTGCTGCTGATTGGCGTCGGGTACACGGGCTACAGCCTGGTGTCCGATGTCAATCGGGCGATGCCACATGGTCTCGCGCTGCTCTCATTCTTTCTTCTCGGCGTAGCGCTCCTCATCGCGCTCAGCTTCGAGTTCGTGAATGGCTTCCACGACACCGCCAACGCGGTCGCCACGGTGATCTACACCCATGCGCTGCCGCCGCCCGTGGCGGTGGTGTATTCGGGGATCCTCAATTTCCTCGGCGTACTGTTCTCCAGCGGCGCGGTGGCGTTCGGCATCATCTCGTTGCTGCCGGTCGAGTTGATCCTGCAGGTCGGGAGCGGTGCCGGCTTTGCCATGGTGTTCGCGCTGTTGATCGCCGCGATTCTCTGGAACCTGGGTACCTGGTATCTGGGACTGCCCGCTTCCTCCTCTCATACCCTGATCGGTTCGATCATCGGTGTGGGCGTCGCGAACGCGCTGATGCACGGCCGCGACGGCACGAGCGGTGTCGACTGGGGACAGGCCACCAAGATCGGCTACTCCCTGCTCATCTCCCCGCTCGTCGGTTTCTTCGCCGCGGCGTTGCTGTTCCTGGTCCTCAAGGCTCTGGTCAAGAACCAGGACCTCTACCGGGAGCCCAAGGGCGCCGCGGCACCGCCCTGGTGGATCCGCGGAATCCTGATCCTGACCTGCGGCGGGGTGTCCTTCGCTCACGGCTCCAACGACGGTCAGAAGGGCATGGGTCTCATCATGCTGATCCTGATCGGCACGGTGCCGATCGCTTATGCCCTCAATCGCTCGATGCCGGCCGAGCAGATGGTGCCGTTCGTCGCGATGGCGCAGACCACGAAACAATCACTGAACGAATACACCCATGGCGCCACGGTCGCCGATCCGCGGGGCGCGCTGTCGACATTCATCCGCACGCACCAGTGGAGCGACGACGTCCTTCCCGCCATGGCAGCCCTTACCGGCAGCATCGCCGATCAGGTCAGGGCGAGCGGTAGCTTCGCCAAGGTGCCCGCGGAAAACGTCACCAACGTGCGTAACGACATGTACCTGACTTCGGAGGCCGTGCGTATCTTCGACAAGGACCCGCACAGCAAGGCGCTCAGCGTCGACGCCCGCGCCAATCTCGACGCGTTCAAG
>DASQRV010000215.1:0-3862 GCA_035642735.1 Steroidobacteraceae bacterium | reverse complement strand
ATACAAAACTCCTCTATTAAAGGCCCCGAATAATTGCCCGTGCCTCAAGCACTTTCGCCGCCGGCGCAGACGATCGGAAGCAGCCCGACCGAGGGCTTCATGCGCACGTGGCGCGCGGCGCTGCGCTAATGAACGCCGGGGGCGGCGTGCGATTCGTCTGAGCCGGCGTACGGGGTGGCGGACAGGTGGGCATCGCGCCCCTCCCCGTCCAGCTGGCGGAAGAGCAGTGCCTCGCTCACGTGCTCGACGGTGACCGCGTCCCTCGCGGCGAGGTCGGCGATCGTGCGCGCGACGCGTAGGATCCGCCCGTAGCCGCGCGCCGAGAGGTTGAAGCGCCGCGCAGTGAACTGCAGGAGGTTGCAGGTCTCGTGATCCGGGTGCGCGTAGCTCTCGAGGTCGCCAGGCCCGAGGGCACTGTTGAGCACGCCCTGGCGTTCGAGGGCCCGCGCGCGGGCGCGCGCGACGCGCAGGCGCACGATGGCGCTCGAATCATTTACGTCTCTGGAGTCGAGAAGCTTCGACAGTTCAGTCGGTGCCACGCGCACGTGAAGATCCAGACGATCGAGCAAAGGACCCGAGAGTCGCGCGCGGTAGCGGTCGATCGAGAGCCGGCTGCAGCGGCAGCGGCGGGTGCCATCACCCAGGTGCCCGCACGGACAGGGGTTCATGGCCGCGATGAGCTGGAAGCGCGCCGGAAAGTCGCTCTGCCAGGCGGCGCGCGAGATGGTGATGCGGCCGGTCTCGAGCGGCTCGCGCAGCGCTTCGAGCGCCTCGCGCTCGAACTCAGGGAGCTCATCGAGAAAGAGCACGCCGTGGTGTGCGAGCGAGATCTCACCGGGTGAGGGTTGCGAGCCGCCGCCAACCAACGCTGCGGTGGAGCTCGTGTGATGCGGAGCACGGAAGGGCCGCTGACTCCACGCCTCGGCGCGGAAGCCTTGCGAGCTCGCGGAGCCGACGATGGCGGTCTCGAGCGCTTCCGCAGTCGTGAGGGGCGGCAGGATCCCAGGCAAGCGCTGCGCGAGCATGCTCTTGCCGGCGCCGGGCGGCCCCACCATGAGGAGACTGTGGGCGCCGGCCGCGGCGATTTCGAGCACGCGCCGGGCGTGGCTCTGGCCGCGAACGTCGGCGAGGTCGGGATAGCTGACGGTCGGCTCGGCGACAGTCGTCGTCGTGAGGTAGGGCAGCGTCCGCTCGCCGCGGAGATGGCCGATGACTTCCGCGAGATTGGCGGCGGCGACGACTTGAGCCTTTGCGATGCGCTCGGCTTCGGACGTGTTGCCGCGCGGAATGATCAGCACGTGGTGCTCGAGCGTGGCCTGGCATATGGCGGAAAGAAGCCCGCGTACGCTGCGGAGCTCGCCGCCGAGTGAGAGCTCACCGTAGAACTCATAAGGCACGAGAGTCCGTGCGGGGATCTGACAGGTTGCCGCGAGTAACGCGAGCGCGATTGGGAGATCGAAGCGGCCACCCTCTTTCGGCAGGTCGGCAGGCGAGAGATTCACCGTGACGCGCCCTGGCGGCCACTGAAAGCCGCTCGTCGTAATCGCCGGGCGGACGCGATCCTTGGCTTCTTTGACCGCGGCTTCCGCGAGCCCGACGACGGCGAGGCTCGGCAGCCCCGCGCTAACGTGCACGTCGATGGTGACAGGCGGCGCCTGCATGCCGAACTGTGCGCGGCTGTAGACGGTGGCGAGCATGGAGGCTCTCCCGCGAGCGTAGCGGGAAGCCATCGTAGGCAAGGAGGCGCGATGACGGTACGTGGAATTAGTGGTGTGACAGACGAGTTTTGCTGCTCGATGAGCCGAGGTCTCTACGGCTTCGCCAGCCATGCGCGAGACATTGTCCCCGCCGCGGCGCGATGCAGGAGGATCTGTACCTGCGTTCAGACCCGGACCAGCTGTTCTTCGGTATTCCACACGCGGCTCAGGAGGCCGGAGCGGGAGCTGGTGTTCGACGGCGAGGAGCCGCGTCCCCTGCAGCTCAATGAGATTGAGGTCTCGTGAGCCAAGTCGGCGTGCAGTCCAGAAGTCACAGGTGTACTTCCCCCGGTCAAGCCGTGCCGTCAGGTCACCAGACGATCATCGGGCCGTGCGCGCCACGTGAGCACATAGAACCGACCCGCGACCGGGCTCGCATTTTCGGGCCTGAACGGGGAGACTTAGATGACATGGCAAAGCGGCGAAGCATCGCGGTCACCTTTCAGGCGGTCCTTGAGTGGCAGCGTGGGGTCGCGCGCGCTATGAATGACGCGCGGCCGGTCCCGCTCCACGTGATGCTGTTCGGCATCGCGGCGAACGCGGGCGGCACCGTCAGCCACCTCGCGGACCTGCTCGGCATCGACATCAAGACCTGCTCACGGCTGCTGAAGACCATTCGGGAACGCGGGTGGGCCACCGTGGAGCAGGACACGAAGGACGAGCGGCAGCGCCGCGTGCAGCTCACCGCTGACGGCAAGAGCGTCGTGCAACTCATGCACGGCGCGCTCGTCGACGTGGCCTACCGCATCGTCGAGAACGTCGTCGGGCCTCAGACAGCGACGTTTTCCTCGCGAGAAGCCGGCGAGAAAGGTCCCCTAAGAAAACTCGCAAAAATGTGACCATTTACTCTTGAAATGTAGAGTATTGGCAACTAAAGTCGCGCTCGACTGCTGATTCGCTCAGTAGCGGCACCCAAAAAGGTCGATCACTACTATTCGCCCGGCTGCACCGGGCAAAGGGGCACAGCCCGCGTGAGATGGGCTCGCGATTTTTCCGCGAATTTGGCCTTCATGGCAACGTGCCCAAAGTGCAACGAGGTGCGCTCCCAAGCGACGTATAGTTACCGCGCCCTGCTCAGGCTACTCGACGACAAATCCGCGATCGAGGCCTATTGCAGGATCTGCGGGCAGACATGGGCGATCAATCAAGAAGACCGCGCGCGACTCGCCAAGGTTCTTGCCATCGGTGGATAAGGGTGGTCGCGCTACTCTCGCGCCATGCGTCGATACGAAATTCGAGGCGTTCGCATCGCGAGCGCACAACGTTATCTGGCGCCCGAGTGCGCCACGTTGCCTTCGGGTGCAGCTCACCGACGACGGCAACGCCATCGTGCAGCTCATGCACGGTTCCGCTGATCGACCCCGCCTGCCGCATCGTCGAGAACGTCGTCGGGCCTCAGACGGGCGCGACAGTAGCCTCGCAGCCGGGTACGGCAGTCAAGAAGGCTCGCAAAAAAAGTGCGACGCCTGGTCACAAATTAGTCTTGATTTACGGACTATCTGCTAATAGATTTTGGACCTTCTGCAGAACCGAAACCCTTCGATTATTACGACGGCCCACCGACGCGGAGACGGATCGGGGACGCAAAGGGGAGACAAGCGCGCGTGTGGGCCGACCTCGACGGCGGTGGCATTCGGATCGACAACGTCTACCATCCCAATATCCCGGCTTGGAACAAGTTCAAGGACCTCACGCCGCCGCCCGAGGAGCCATGCTGTAAGGGCACGGGCACCTACGGCGCGAGTGACTGCTCCGACCGTGCGGCGGAATACGATGCTCAGCATCGCGCGCTGGCCGACACAATCGAGGCGCGATGCCGCGCGCTGGAGCACCGCATGGCCGACGCACTGCTCTCCGTGCTTCAGGGCCAGCAGGCCATTCTCCGCGCTATCGCCAATCACGACGATACGGACGCGCAGGGGCGCGCACGCCTGATGGAGGCGATTGCGCGCCGCCGCGTGATGGGCCGCAAGCTCGAAATAGCTCTCAAACCGGCGATCGCTGCCCGCACGCCGCCGCGCCCCCGACTGTTCAAGCGCGCAGCTCAGCTATTCGCGTGGGTCGCGAGTTTCGGAGGGGTGTGTACCGCCGCCGCCCCCACTACA
>DASQRV010000214.1:0-13485 GCA_035642735.1 Steroidobacteraceae bacterium | reverse complement strand
GTCCGAAGCGTTGCTCGACACCTATGAACGGGAGCGTTGGCCAATCGGCGAGACCCTCCGCCGCAACACGCTCTCCCAGGTTGCGCTCTTCTGTAAGTTCGATCCTTCGGCGCTCGCGCTTCGGAGTACGTTCGAGGATGTCCTGCGTGTACGCGCCGTCAATCGCCAGCTCGCGGCTGAGGGTTCTGGCTTCGGCGTCGCCTATCCCGAACCACTTTTACCGCCCGATCCGGGCTGGGAGCATCGGAGCGGAGTGAGCGGGCAGCGCCTTCCGGACAAGGATGTCATGCTAGAGGACGGGTCGTGGATGGCTCTCTACCGCTTTCTCGAGGATGGCCGCTGGGTTTTGCTGCAACTCGCGCCAGATAAAGGAACTTCGTCTCCGGAGTGGACCAGGACCGTTAACTTGGGGACCGGCGCCAAAACTGGGCTGCTTTCCAACTTCGCCTCGGTACTCGTGCGCCCGGACGGGTATTTGGCTCATGTGCGGCCTGCGGAAGCCGCGCACGATCCCGACACGGCGATGGAAATTAGGGCGTGACTGGAACGCGGGATAAAAATGCGAGCGCAGGCCGCCGAACCGCGGATAAGCGCTCGGACGCTTGCGAATTGAGCCGAGAAAAACGGCACGATCATGGAAAGCAAACCCCTCTTCTGCGCCTTGATTCTCGCGCCCGCCATGATGTGCGGAATGTATGCTTAAACTGCTGAGCAGTTGCCTGCGGCGGATAACGCGATCCCAGTCGCTGCCGAGAATTTCGTTACGCAATTACCTCGTACGCGCCAAAGCACAGACTGTCGAAGTCCTATCACTTTGATCTCGGCATAGTCGCCTCGCACGAACTCGACCTAGAAAGTCCAATCGCGCTCATTGCGGATGCCGAGATTCGCGCGCACCGCCAGCTCGCTCACCGCGGCGAACAGCGTACGCACGCTGACGCCCAAGTCGCGCATTTTCGCGGCATTGGGGTAGGCACGAAGCCGCACTCGGACCACTGCGAGCTGCCGGAATGTTCGTGAGTGCCTTGACCACGGCGGTGACGATGCGACGCGCGGCCGTGTGCAGCCGCTGGCCCACGCTTCAGGACTCATCGGCGTCGGGCACACCGATAAGGGGCACCTCGTCGCTGAAACACTACGTAGTTACGGCTGGAAGCCTACATCTATCGGCTCCGCGTCCCTGGTTCCCGTCCGGCGTCGCTTCCTCAGTTGCCAGCTGCGGTTGTCACGACCAGGCCTTCCCGTGCGAGGTCACGCGGGCATAGCGGCATGCGTCGCCGCGGCACCTCGTGCGTCTGCCGGTTTTTTGCGGTCCGACGCTGGCTGGCGGCACCCCCCGAACTTTTCGTTGGCGCGGTTTTCATGTGGTTTTCATGTGGACACGACAGCCGTGATCTATGTTCATCACGGTGTCACTGTAAGTGCTTGTATTTGGCGGAGAGAGAGGGATTCGAACCCTCGAAGGGCTTTTGACCCTTACACCCTTAGCAGGGGTGCGCCTTCGACCACTCGGCCATCTCTCCGCTGTTAATTGTGACGCGGCTACCGCCGCGCACCGCGCAGGGGGCGGCCATGATACTCAAACCCGCGCGTGTCCGGCAAAAGCGCCAGCGGTAGCGCTCACGCCGTCAGCCGGGCGCGCACGAACTCCTGAACCGATTCGAGCGCCGCATCGAGCGCCTCGGGCTTGCTGCCGCCGGCCTGTGCAAAGTCGGCGCGGCCGCCGCCGCGCCCCCCCACGAGAGCGGCCACTGCGCCGGCGAGCTCCCCGGCCTGGATGCGGGAGGTCTGGTCGGGCGTCACCCCCGCGACCAGCAGCACCTTGGCCGGATCCTGCACACTCGCCAGCACCACGACTGCCGATTTGAGGCGGTCCTTCAGCTGATCGACCGCGCTGCGCAACGTGCCGGCATCGGCCCCGTCGACCTTGGTCGCCACGACCTTCACACCCTTTACGTCGACGGCGCCGGCGGCGAGATCGACGCCTTGCCCGGACGCGAGCCGATCCTTGAGGGTGCGGATCTCGCGCTCCATCTGACGCGTACGCTCGAGCTGCTCGCGCACCTTGTCGGCGATCTCCTCGCGCGAGCCGCGCACGAGTAAACCGACTTCCCGCAGCAGTGCGTCGTTGCGCTCGATGTGCCGGAGCGCACCCTCGCCGGTGAGCGCTTCGATACGCCGCACGCCGGAGGCGATACCGCTGTCGCTCAGGATCTTGAAGACACCGATATCTCCCGCGCGGTGCACGTGCGTGCCGCCGCACAGCTCCATGGAGAAATCACCGAGGCGCAGCACGCGCACGTCCGTATCGTACTTCTCGCCGAACAGCGCCATCGCACCCGCGGCGACCGCGCCCTCGTAGTCCATGACACGCGTCTCGGCCGGCAGATTGGCGCGGATCTGCGCATTCACCAGCCGCTCGATCTCTATGAGCTCATCGGGTGTGACCGCCTGGAAGTGCGCGAAATCGAAGCGCAGCCGGTCGGGCGCGACGAGCGAGCCCTTCTGCAGCACGTGGGTGCCGAGCACCTTGCGCAGCGCCGCGTGCAGGAGGTGGGTAGCGGTGTGGTTGAGCGCGGTCGCCTGGCGGCGCACGCCATCGACCTCCGCCTCGAGCTCATCGCCGACGCGGATGCGACCCTCGAGGAGGGTGCCGATGTGGGAGTGCGCCGCCGCGCGCTTCACGGTATCAGTGACGAGGAAGCGCACCCCGCTCGAGGTGAGCTGCCCCGCATCCCCGACCTGGCCGCCCGCCTCGGCGTAGAAGGGGGTGCGGTCGAGCACCACTTGCCCCGCCTCGCCCTCCTCGAGCGCCTCGACCTGCGCGCCCTGCTTCAGCAGCGTGACCACGCGTCCCGGGCCGCTCAGGCCCTCATAGCCGCTGAACAGCGTGCGCGCCTCGAGCGGCGCACCGCCGCGCAGATCGACGTCGAACTTGCCCCTCTCGCGCGAGAGGCGGCGCTGCTCCTCCATGAGAACCTTGAAGCGCGCCTGGTCGATTGCGAGACCGCGTTCGCGCGCCACATCGGCAGTGAGGTCGTCCGGAAAGCCGTAGGTATCGTAGAGCTTGAACACGGTGTCGCCGTCGATCACCTCCGCGCCCCGCAGGTTGCGAATCGCGGCCTCGAGCAGCACCATCCCGTTGGCGAGTGTCTGGGCGAACTTCTCCTCCTCCTGCTTGAGGACGCGCTCGGCGAGCGCTCGGCCGCGCATGAGCTCGGGGTACGCTGCGCCCATCTCCTGCTCGAGCGGGCGCACCAGCTTGTAGAAGAACGGCTCCTGGATGCCGAGCTTGTAGCCGTGGCGGACAGCACGGCGGATGATCCGGCGCAGCACGTAGCCGCGCCCCTCGTTGGAAGGCGTTACGCCGTCCACGATGAGGAAGGTGCAGGCGCGGATATGATCCGCGATGACGCGCAGCGAGCTCGAGCTCAGCACCGAGGTGCCGGCGAGCTTGCCCGCGGCTCGGACGAGATTCCGGAACAGGTCGATGTCGTAGTTGGAGTGCACGCCCTGCATCACCGCGGTGATGCGCTCGAGACCCATACCCGTGTCGACCGAGGGCCTCGGCAGCGGCTTCAGGGTGCCGTCCGCCTCACGCTCGTACTGCATGAACACCAGGTTCCAGATCTCGACGTAACGGTCGCCCTCCTCCTCCTCCGAGCCCGGGGGCCCGCCGGGGACGCCGGGACCGTGATCGAAGAAGATCTCGCTGCACGGCCCGCAAGGCCCGGTGTCGCCCATGGCCCAGAAGTTGGAAGCCTCGCCGAGGCGCGAGAAGCGCTCGGGGCTGATGCCGATGTCCTTCAGCCAGACATCCGCTGCTTCGTCATCGTCCTTGTACACCGTGCACCAGAGGCGCGCCGGGTCGAGCCTGAGCGTGTAGATGAGGAAGTCCCACGCCAGGTGGATCGCCTCGCGCTTGAAATAGTCTCCGAAGGAGAAGTTGCCGAGCATCTCGAAGAAGGTGTGGTGGCGCGCGGTGTAACCGACATTCTCCAGGTCATTGTGCTTGCCCCCGGCACGCAGGCAGCGTTGGGCGGTTGCGGCGCGCAGGTAGTCACGCTGCTCCTTGCCGAGAAACACGTCCTTGAACTGCACCATGCCGGCATTGGTGAACAGCAGTGTCGGATCGTTCGCGGGCACGAGCGAGCTCGAGGGCACGATGATGTGACTCTGCCCGCGGAAGAACTCCAGGAACGCGCTGCGGACATCCGCGGCGCTCATGTAAGAGGGCTTGTTCAAGGCTCGCTGAATCCTGTCTCGGGCTCGGCGCCCGTGGCCGCACGGATATGATCCGACGAAAAGCCACGATACAGCAAAAAGCGTGCTCGCCGTGCACGCAGCGCCCAGGTGTCCGGCCGCTCCGGGCCGAACTTCGCCCGGCACACCTTGCGGGCAAGCGCGCTCCAGTCCGGACCCGCGGCAAGCGCAGGCTCGATGAGGTCGGACGCGACCCCGCGCCGGCGCAGCTCTGCTGCGATGCGCAGCGGCCCCTGGCCGCGGCCCGCGTGGTAGGCGACGTAGTTCTGCGCGTAGCGCTCGTCGTTCAGAAGCCCCTCGCGGGTGAGCTCGGCGATCACGGCTTCACTAGCCGTGCCTGCAACGCCCTTGTCGCCAAGCTTCTCGCGCAGCTCTTTGCTCGCGAAATCCCGGCGTGCGAGCAGCGCCATGGCGATGGCACGTGCCTCCGCGTCGTTTGCCTCGGGCTGCGCCACCGGTTTGCTTCGTCCGCGCATAGTCTCGCAGTATAGTTCGCCGGGCGGCCGTACCCTGGTGGACGCTCCGTTCGCTCTCTCACGCGCTTGGGGGTTGACCATGCGATTGGCGATGCCCGCCCTGGCCTTTCTCGGTGTCGGTGCCCTGGCACTCGCCGTCGCTGCCGATCCGGCACTCACGACGCAACCCGAGCGCACAGCGAAGCCCGCCGCCATTGCACCCGACTCTGCCTCCCCTGCGACGAGCGCCGCGACCGGAGTCCCGGCGCCGCCCGCTGCCTCAGCACCCGTGGCGAGCCCGCCTGCCGCGCCGAAGGCCGCCGCCCCGACGCTCAGCGCGGCTGAGCAGCGCTTGCTCAGTCAGGGCTACAAGCCGCAGATGCGCAACGGCGCAAAGATCTATTGCCGGCGCGAACCGGCACTGGGCTCGCGGATCAGTGCCGGTCAACACTGCGGCACCGTGTCGCAGCTTACGACGGCCACGCAGGACGGGAAGGACTACCTGGACCAGGCCCAGCGGAGCGAGCTTAACCCCACGATTAAATGAGGCTGAGCGCGGTGGCCCCGCGCTGGGGCGGCTGCCCCCTCAGGCAGTATTGGCCGCCTGATCGCCGTTACGCTGTTGACGCGGTGGCAGCAGCCGCGCCCGCACCTGCTCCTCGATCTCGCGAGCGACCTCTTTGTTCGACTGCAGGTACGCGCGCGCATTGTCCTTGCCCTGGCCGATGCGGCTGCCCTTGTAGGCGTACCAGGCGCCGGATTTCTCCATGATGCCGAGTGAGCTCGCGAGCTCGATGATCTCGCCTTCGCGCGAGATGCCCTGCCCGTACATGATCTCGAATTCGGCCTCGCGGAACGGTGGAGCGACCTTGTTCTTGACAACCTTCACGCGCGTCATGTTGCCGGTGACTTCCTCGCCGCTCTTGATGGCGCCGATGCGGCGGATGTCGAGCCGCACGGAGGCGTAGAACTTCAGCGCATTGACGCCGGTGGTGGTCTCGGGGTTACCGAACATCACCCCGATCTTCATGCGGATCTGGTTGATGAACACCACCATGGTGTTCGAGCGCTTGATGTTGCCGGTGAGCTTGCGCAGCGCCTGGGACATGAGGCGTGCCTGCAGTCCCACCTGCATCTCGCCCATCTCGCCCTCGATCTCGGCCTTCGGTGTGAGCGCGGCCACCGAATCCACCACCACGATGTCGACGGCGTTGGAGCGCACCAGCATGTCGGTGATCTCCAGCGCCTGCTCGCCGGTGTCCGGTTGCGACACCAGCAGGTCGTTGATGTTGACGCCGAGCTTCTCGGCATAGCTCGCATCGAGCGCGTGCTCGGCATCGACGAACGCCGCGGTGCCGCCGCTGCGTTGCACCTCGGCAATGACCTGGAGCGTGAGAGTGGTCTTGCCGGAGGCCTCCGGTCCGAAGACCTCCACGACCCGGCCCCGCGGCAGGCCACCGATGCCGAGCGCGATGTCGAGTCCGAGCGAGCCGGTGGACACCGTCTCGACGTCGAAGCTCGCGGCGGCATCCCCGAGGCGCATCACCGAGCCCTTGCCGAACTGTTTTTCGATCTGACCCAGCGCGGCGGCGAGCGCCTTCTTGCGGTTCTCTTCCATCGGCGGTTTTCCCGGAGGTGTAGGCGAAGCGAGGGGGAACATTGCGACGCCGATTATCACACAAAGCATCGCGCGCGGGGCGCACTCTCACGGCGCGTTTCTCGCGGGATCGCGCGCTTTGTCCGTCCCGAACAGTGGATACGAGTCGATGACACTGTATAGCGGTCCGCCCGGCTCGGTGCGGCTGTCGATGAGCGCGAACGCAGCGAAGGTCCACACGACCGGACGGAGCGTGAGCATGGCTCCCGGTCGCACGACCTTGCGCGCCAGAGTGACGTGGGCCTGGAAGGGCTTGCGATCGGGGCTGAGACCGAGCGCGGCAGTGGCCTCCTGCAGTGCCACGGCGAGGCCACGCGCGCCGGGCGATTCCTCCGCCGCGAGCGCGCACAGGATCTGCGCCTCTTTCCAGTGCGCGAGTCGCGCGAAGGTGAGCGTCGGCGGAGCATCGTGCGCGAGCCTTGCGGCCTGCTCGCGTGCGATGCGTTGCAGGTCCGCGATGCGCGCCGCCGCGACACTGCCGAGGAATGCGAGCGTCACGTGCAGATTCGGCACCGGGACGGGGCGACCGCCCGAGTGTCGCACCGCCTTGGCGGCGGCGTGCTCGAGCGCGCGACGCTGCGTCTCATCGGGCCAGAGCGCGAAGAACAGCCGTCGTGCCGGCGCGGCCGGATCGCGTGTCACGCAGGTTGCGTGCGTGCCGGGTTCTCCGGACGCACCGGCAGATCCAGCCGCAGGATGAGTCGCAGCGCGTGCTGCACCGAGCGGCTCCGTACCTCGGCGCGATCCCCTTCGAAGAATTGCTCCTCGGCGATGATGTCGATGGCCGTGTCCGCGCGCGCGGCAGCGCAGAACCATACGGTCCCGACCGGCTTTCCGGGAGCGCCGCCATCGGGTCCGGCGATACCGGTCACAGCCAGCGCCACGTTCGCCTGGGCCACTCGCAGCGCACCCTCGGCCATCTCGCGGACCGCCTGCTCGCTCACCGCACCGAAGCTCGCGAGCGTTCCCGGGGAAACCCCGAGGTCGCGCACCTTCGCGGCGTTGGAATAGGTGACGAACCCGCATTCGAACCAGTGCGAGCTGCCCGGAACATCGGTGAGCGCCTTGGACACCCAGCCCCCGGTGCAGGACTCGGCCGTGACGATGCGCCGCGCGGCGGCGCGGAGCTTCTGGCCGACGCGCGCCGCAAGCTCGTACAGCTCCGCATCACTGACCATGGTGCGAGGCTACCCCACCGACGACGCCGGCTGGTAGGGGTGCACGTCCAAAGGTCGCCTGGGGTAGCTTTCGGGAATCTGAGTGTCTTCGCGGACCGACACCCGCTCAGTGCAACTTTGCGCCTTGCCGGCGGTCCTTACCGGTCACTGTCTCAGCACAATTGACACAGGCATGAACGGCGACGAATTCCCCTGGTCCTTAATTCTTCCGGATTACTGGTCCCACTTCACGTTCGTGAATGCGATCCTCCTGGGTGTGGTAGTCGGAATCGTCACTGCCAGGCCACCCAAGGGTAAATCCTGAAATCTCGAATTCGAGCACGCACACCCCATTCTCGTGCCTGGCGCGCGGCAGGCCGTCAGGCCGGGACGGGCTCGCGGTAATATAGTCCCGCAGCCCCCAACAAAGCCGGATCGGGCTCATTGCCCGACTCATAAGGTCAAGAAAAAATGCGGTGTTTACGCGGCCGCCTCACTGCCCTCGCCGTCACGGTGATACTGGGGACCGGCGGGGGTGGCACGCAGCTTCTGGCGCAAACCAGCGTGAGTTACCAGGTGCCACCCCGGGAACTCGTGGAATTGGTCGACATTACCCCGACACCATCTGTCGAAGTGTCGCCGGGCGACCGTGCCGGCCGGAAGTGGCTGGTGATCGAGCACATCTCCGGACTGGCGACCATTGCGGAACTGAGCGAGCCGGAGTTGCGGCTCGCTGGATTGCGCTTCAATCCAAGGACCAACGGCCCAAGCCGCGGACGCCATGTGACCGCGTTCGGCCTGCAGGCGCTGCCAGGGGGGACGGAGATCCCGGTGCGGGATCTGCCCACCGGGGCGAAGATGCGCTTCATCGGTTGGGCTCCTGACGCGCAGCATTTTGCGTTCGCGAACATGAATGACGCGGCGGATGACTCAACGTCGAGCCTGTGGATTGTCGATGTCGCAGAGGCGCGCGCGCACCCGGTCGCTCACCTCGCCCTGAACGGGATATTCGGCAACCCCTGCGAATGGATGCCCGACAGTCGCGGGCTCGTGTGCCTGACTCGCATCGAGGCGCGCGGCGAGGCGCCAGGGCGCGCGACGGTGCCGGCGGGCCCGGTAGTGCAGGAAAATCTCGGACGTGTGACGCCCGGTCCGACGTACGAGGATCTGCTGAAGAGCCGGGAGGACGAACAGCTGTTCGATTACTACGCATCCTCGCAGGTAAGACTCGTGCGCCTCGAGGGGGCGACGACTGCGATCGGGAAACCGGGCGTGATCACTGCTGCGTCGCCATCGCCCGACGGCAAGTACGTGCTCATCAAGGAGCGCCATCACCCCTATTCGTATCTGCTTCCCTTCGACAGATTCCCGCAAAGCGTCGCCGTGATAGACCTCGCCACGGGACGGGTTACCCGGATAGCGGACAAACCTCTCGAAGACACCGTACCCAACATACACGACGCCGTTGAGACGGGGCCACGCGATTTTGGCTGGCGCAGCGATGTTCCAGCGACGCTCTATTGGGTGGCGGCCGCCGACGGCGGCGACCCACGCAAGCAGGTTCCGGTTCGCGACACGCTATTCCTGCTCAATGCACCTTTTACCGCCACTCCGCGCAAACTCGCGGATCTTGCTTTGCGCTTCAACGAGATCACCTGGTCCAGCGACCGGCTTGCGCTCATCGATGAGACTCGCTGGAGCGATCGCAAGCGGATCATTCTCGGAGTGTCGCCCGCGGCAGCGGCAGCCCCGGTGAAATGGTTCGAAGGCTCCTTCGAGGATCGCTATCACGATCCGGGGAGCCCCTTCACGGTCCCCAATGCAGCCGGCAAGCCGGTGGCGGAGACGACTGCCGATGCGGCCGCCGTATATTTTCATTCCCGTGGTGCATCGCCGGAAGGGGACATGCCGTTCGTCGCGACCATGAGTGTCACGAACGGCGCGGCGACACGCGTCTGGCGATCCGCGCCACCCCGTTTCGAATCGCCCGTGGCAATCATCGACTCGCACCGGCCGACGCTGCTCGTGGAACGCGAATCCCCTGATGAGAGCCCGAACTTCTACCTGACCACTCCTCCGGCTCTGCCGGAGCAGGTTACGTTCTTTCCCAATCCGTATGGCAGCGCCGCACTGCCGAGAAAGCAATTGCTCAAATACCGGCGTGCCGACGGGGTCGAGCTGAGCGCCAATCTCTATCTCCCGCCAGGCTACAAGCCACAGGACGGGCCGCTGCCCGCTCTGTTGCACGCATATCCCGTCGAGTACAAGACCCGGGACGCTGCCGGGCAGATCGGCGGCTCCCCCTACAGGTTCCCGCTGCTGGGCGCGGGTTCGCCGGTACCCTTCGTCGCTGCCGGCTACGCGGTGCTGGAGAACGCCACGATCCCGATCGTGGGCGAGGCCAAGGCAGAACCCAATGACACTTACGTCGAACAGTTAGTGGCGAGCGCCAAGGCTGCCATCGATGAAGGTGTGCGGCTCGGAGTGGTCGACCGCAATCGCGTCGCCGTCATGGGCCATTCCTACGGCGCATTCATGACCGTCAATCTGCTCGCGCATACCGACTTCTTCAGAGCCGGCATCGCGCGCAGTGGCGCCTACAACCGCACCCTCACGCCGTTCGGATTTCAGAACGAGGATCGGACTTACTGGCAGGCACCGCAGGTCTACTACCAGATGTCACCGTTCTCCTACGCCGACAAGATCAAGACACCGCTGCTGCTGATCCACGGAGAGGCCGACGACAACACGGGGACCTTCCCGATTCAGAGCGAGCGACTCTTCAGTGCCATCAAGGGACAGGGGGGCACCGTGCGCTTCGTGTTACTGCCGCTCGAGTCGCATGGTTACGCCGCGCGCGAATCGATCCTGCACATGCTGTGGGAGATGAATAACTGGCTGACAACCTACGTGAAGAACGCACAGCCGGTCGAAACGCCAGACACTGCACACTAACAGGCTGCCACGAGCCCGAGACTCAGGCCGGGCCCCCGGCTCCGCGCTTGAAAGCTTCAGTGCTATCTTCGCGCGCTGCGACGTTGAAGGTCCTTCGAGGCCCTGGACGCTTACCCACAGAAACCCTTGAACGACAACAACTTACAGCACACGCCGATGATGGCGCAGTACCTGCGCATCAAGAGCCAGTACCCGGACGTCCTGCTCTTCTACCGGATGGGGGACTTCTACGAGCTCTTCTACGAGGACGCCCGCCGCGCAGCTGCGCTCCTCGACATCACCCTCACCGCCCGCGGGCAATCCGCCGGCGCCCCCATCCCGATGGCGGGGGTGCCGTTTCACGCCGTCGACAGCTACCTCGCGCGTCTCGTCCGCAAGGGCGAGAGCGTCGCTATCTGCGAACAGCTCGGCGACCCGGCGAGCACCCGCGGACCCATCGAGCGGCAGGTGGTACGGGTCGTCACTCCGGGCACGGTGACCGACGCCGCGCTGCTGGAGGAGCGCGCGGATACGCTGGTGGCGGCGCTCGCGCGCGACGGGACGCGCTTTGGGCTCGCCTGGCTCGACCTCTCTGCCGGACGCTTCACGGTGCTGCAGGGCGAGGGAACGAGCGCCCTCGCCGCGGAGCTCGAGCGGCTGAAACCGGCCGAGCTGCTGAGGTCGGAAGGGTCCGCGGGAGAGGTGCTCGTGCGCAGCGGCACGGCGCTGCGCGAGCGGCCGCCCTGGCACTTCGAGCTCGCGAGCGCCTCGCGCCTGTTCACCGATCAGCTGGGGACGCTCGATCTCAAGGGCTTCGGTGCCGATGAGCTGCCGCTCGCCCTGGCCGCGGCCGGGGCGCTGCTCCAGTACGTGCGGGACACGCAGAAATCGGCGCTGCCGCACATCCGCGCGCTCCACGTCGAGGAGCGCGGCGATGCGCTCGCGCTCGATGCCGCGAGCCGCCGCAATCTCGAGATCGACGCGAGTCTCACCGGCAATGCCGATGCGACGCTGCTCGCCGTCATCGACAGCTGCGTCACCTCCATGGGCTCGCGCCAACTGCGCCGCTGGCTCAACCGCCCGCTGCGCAGCCAGGCACTGCTGCGCGAGCGCTATCACGCGATCGGCGTGCTGATCGATGGACGGCGCTTTGACGCGGTGCGCGAGCATCTGCGGGGCGTGGGCGATGTCGAGCGCATCCTGGCACGCGTCGCGCTGCGCTCGGCGCGTCCGCGGGATCTCACGCAGCTGCGCACCTCGCTGCGGGTGCTTCCGGCCCTGCGCGACGGGCTCGCCGGGCTCGATTCCCCGCTCCTGCACCAGCTGCGCGCGCGCACTGGCGAGCACGCCGAAGTGCTCGCGCTCCTCAGCGTCGCGATCGCGATCGAGCCCGCTGCGATGGTGCGCGATGGCGAGGTGATTGCCGCGGGCTACGACGCCGAGCTCGATGAGCTGCGGCATATCGGCACGCGCACCGAGGATTTCCTGCTGCAGCTCGAACGGCGCGAGCGCGAGCGCACCGGGCTCACGGGCCTGAAGCTCGGTTACAACCGGGTGCAGGGCTTCTTCATCGAGATCGCCCGGCGCGACGCCGAGCGCGTGCCGAAGGACTACATCAGGCGCCAGACCGTGAAGTCGGCGGAGCGCTTCATCACCGCCGAGCTCAAGGGCTTCGAGGACCGCGTGCTCGGCGCGCGCGAGAAGGCGCTGGCGCGTGAGCGCGAGCTCTACGAGACAGTCCTCACGCAGCTCATCGACGTACTGGGCCCTCTGCAGGCCACGGCCGGCGCGCTCGCCGAGACCGATGCGGTCACGGCGCTCGCCGAGCGTGCGTGCGCGCTCGAGTGGACCTGTCCGGAGCTCACCGACGAAACACGCCTCACGATCGACAACGGCCGCCATCCGATCGTCGAGCGGTTCAGCGGCGCGCCGTTCGTGCCGAACGACCTGCGCCTCGATGCGGGCCGGCGCATGCTGGTCATCACCGGGCCCAACATGGGTGGCAAGTCCACCTACATGCGCCAGGCGGCCCTCATCGTCGTGCTCGCGTTCACCGGCAGCTACGTGCCGGCCGAGCGCGCGCTGCTCGGACCGATCGATCGGATATTCACGCGCATCGGTGCGGCGGACGATCTTGCCGGTGGACGCTCGACCTTCATGGTCGAGATGACCGAAGCCGCCAACATCCTGCACAACGCCACCTCGCGAAGCCTGATCCTCCTCGATGAGATCGGCCGCGGCACCAGCACCTTCGACGGGCTGTCGCTCGCCTGGGCCATGGCGCGCGACATCGCCACGCGCGTGCGAGCCTTCACGCTCTTCGCCACGCATTATTTCGAGCTCACGACGCTCGCTACCGAGGTCGAGGGGTGCGCCAACGTCCACCTCGACGCCACCGAGCACGGCGACTCCATCGTGTTCCTGCACGCCGTGAAGGACGGACCCGCGAACCGCAGCTACGGGCTGCAGGTGGCGCAGCTCGCCGGAGTGCCGCGCGGCGTGATCGCCGAGGCGCGCCGCTATCTCGAGCATCTCGAGGCCGAGCGCGATCGTCAGCGTGCCGCAGCCCCCGGCGCCGCAGGCGGCGCCGCGCAAACGGAGCTGCCGCTGTTTGCCGCACCCGTGCGCCGCGGCGGCGAATCGGCCGGCGCGGGAGCCGAGGCGTTAAGCAAGGCGCTCAGCGGGATCGATCCCGATGGGCTCTCGCCACGGGAGGCGCTCGAGGCCCTGTATCGGCTGCGCCGGCTGCTCGGCTGAGCGTGCGAAACTTCGCTGCCGTCTCAGCGCAGCGAAAAGTGGCCCTGGGTGAGGAAGAGTCCCGTCTCGCGCGCCACGCGCGGCGAGACCAGCATGCCGAGATGACTCACCGGCAGCGCGATGTGGTCGGTGGCTCCCGGGAGAGGAGTCGCTCCTCCTCAAGCACCATCTCGCGCAGGAATTTGCGCTCGAGCTCCATTGGTTCCGCTATTTCGGTGCGTCCGAGACGATGAGCGACATCACCGCACGCCTCAAGGATTTC
>DASQRV010000213.1:0-3955 GCA_035642735.1 Steroidobacteraceae bacterium | reverse complement strand
TGGCACTTGATCGCGCCGTTTACGGGACCTGTTGCACCGGTCGCGTAGGTGCTCGTCCCCGAGTAAGTCGCGTTGCTGTACGCCGGCTCCCCGTTGTTGTTGGCCGCGACCGGGTGCGTGATCGTGCTGGGCGGACACTGCACGCGAAACGACTGAGCGAGTGCTGGGCCTGCGAAAGCAGCCAGGAGTCCTACAAAGATCCAACAGCGTGTATTAGCCATAACACCTCCAACGAGATCGACCGGCGCGGCGCTGGCGTTGAGAACCGATGAGTACGGGGCGTGCCCTGCCTGCTTGTCGTTGTGTGCGCAGAGTCTGCAAGGGGTCGTAGCGCTTGCCTGTTTGTTAGGGCGCTAATCTGCCTCGCGGCGTCGTCGCGCACGAGTCGCACGATGCCGCAGACGCGAAAGGGCGGTGACGTACGGGCAGTTCGGGTTAGTATTTCGGGGGACGCCCCTAAGGGCACGCCCGTAGCGCGGGGCCGCGCAGGTGCGATCGATGCAAAACCAGCTTCGACAGCTGGCGCGGACGGTGCAAACCGCCCGCGGCGCGTCCGAACGCGGCAGCTCAGTCGGCGGCGCGATTCACCCGCATCAGCTCGGCGAGTGAGCGGCAGCCGAGCTTTTCCATAATGTGCGCCTTGTGTACCTCGACAGTGCGCGCACTGATGCCGAGTTGCGCGGCGATCTCGCGGTTCTGATGGCCCGCGGCGATCAAGGCGAGAATCTCACGCTGCCGCTCGGTGAGGCGCTCGAGCCGCCGGTCGCCGGCGGCGCCCGCCGCCGCCGCGCCGCGCCGCTCGCGGTCCGCGCGCAGTGCGCTGTGCAGCACCTCCAGCAGCATGGCGTCATCGACCGGCTTCTCGAGGAAATCGAACGCGCCGTTCTTGAGCGCCGCGCGGGCGGTGGCGACGTCGCCGTGCGCGGTCAGCACCACCACCGGCACCTCGATGCGCCGCTCGCGCAGCACCGCCTGCAACTCAAGTCCGGTCATTCCCGGCATGCGCAGATCGGTCAGCACGCAGCCGTGCCATTCGGGCCGATAGGTCTCGATGAAGGATTCCGCGCTGGCGAAGGGCTGAGTGCGTAAGCCTTTCAGCGACAGTAACAGAGTAAGCGCGTCGCGCACGCTGGGATCGTCGTCGATCAGGAAGACGGTGTCGTGCTCGTCCATCGTCGGACTCTCATTGCGGATTGACCGGCTCATCACCTTTGTGCGGCTTGTCACAGGGTGGCCCGCGCGTTGCTGCGTGTCGTCAGGCGGATGACGAAGCGGGCTCCGCCGAGGTGACTCGGCTCGCAGTGCAGGTCACCACCCTGATGCCGGAGCAGCGTGCGGCTCAGTGAGAGGCCGAGTCCCATGCCACTCGACTTGCTGGTGACGAACGGCTCGAACAGTCGCGCCGTCACGTCCGCCGCCACGCCGGGTCCGGAATCATCCACGGCTATCAACACGTCCGGCCCGTCCTTCGTCGCACTGATTTCGATGCGGCGCGGCTGCACTCGCAGCGGCGGCAGCGCGTCGAACGCGTCGAGGGAATTGCTCAGCAGGTTGTGGACGACGATCTCGAGCTGCGTGCGATCGACTATGACGCGCGGCAGGCTCTCGCGCACGCGCAGCTCGAACTCCACGCCGCTGCGGCGTATGCGGTCCTGCAGCACCGCCGCCACGCGCGTGCACTCCGACAGCGGGTCGATCAGCTCGAGCCGCGCGCCCTCGCCCCGGTAGAACTCGCGCAGTCGCTGCAGCACCGCGGCGGCGCGCAAAGCTTCCTTGCTGGCCTTGTTCAGGGTATCGGCCAGGCGCGGGTCCGCCGGCGCCGGTTTCTCGGCCAGCATTTCCGCCGCCCGTACGTACGACAGCAGCGCCGTCATCGGCTGATTGAGCTCGTGCGTGAGCGCCGAGGCCAGCTGACCTGCCACGGCGAAGCGCAGCGAGCGCTGCAGGACGGCATCCTGAGCACGCACCTGGCGAAGCGCGATGTCGCGCTGACTCGCCAGGGCACCGAGAAACAGCGCGGTGATGCCGAGCGCCAGCAGCGGGAACTGCACGTCGAACAGCGGAATCGAGCCCGGGGTCAGTTCGAGCGCCGCCACCAGCGCCGCCTGTACCAGCGACACACTGATCATGGCTCCAGACACCCCGTAGCGCAGCGCGATCCAGGTCACCGGAACGAACAACGGGTAGAACAGGCGCACGTCACGGGCCGCCGCGAGCGCGAAGGCAAACCCGAGTCCGACCAGGATTCCGAGAACCGGCAGTAGCAGCGCGCGCTTGCTGCGCCGGAATTCGTCCCGGAGCGCGGCGCGATTGACCCGCGGCAGCAGCACAGGCGTCAAGGCGATGATGCCGCTGAATTCGCCGATCCAGTAATGAGCGATGCTCGCCCGGGGCTCCGCGGGGCCCAATTGCCCGGCGCTCGCCAGAATGCCGACGTAGCCCGCGGCGGCAACGCCGCTCGCCAGCGCGACCACGCCGGCGAACCAGCCCGCATCCCCCGGCGTCCTGATGGGGCGCGCCAGGCCGCGCCGGCGCAGGCTCCACGCGGCGCAGGCGTAAACGCCGGCGAGAAAAACCGATGTCAGGGCCAGCACCGGCCACGGTGGCGGACCCTCGTCTATCAGGAGCTCACCGGCAAAGATCCCGACCGCGACCAGCGGCGCCCAGCCCACGCCGCGCGCAAGCAGCAGCGCCATCACGACCCCGGTGTTCGGATTCCATGGCGTGATGCTCGTGTGCGGCAGCGGCTCAACGTAGCTCGCCCAGTCCAGGAGCAGGTAGAGCCCGAGATACGCCGCGCCGGTCTGCCAGGCGGCCGGCACCCGTATCCGGCTCCACAAGCGGACCGCGGTCGGCAAGGCGTTACTCATGGACCCTCGTTGCGAGCCGCCGGGTTCATGAAACGGCGGTGGGCCGGCAGTATACCGGGACGGGGTCCGGCAGCCACGGACGGGTGCCGCTTGCTTTCAGCGCGTCGCCACGGTCTGCGCGGACTCGAGCTGCTGACGGTACAGATGCACTAATTCGCTGGGGGTGACAAAGCCGTCGATGCGCACCCAGGGTTTGCCGGGCGCCGCGCGCAGCAGCGTGATCGGGGTGTGGCTCATCTTGTCCCCCCGCCACACGTTGAACGCGCGCTGCGCCGCGAGGCTCGCTTCGACGGTCCCCGTATAGTGTTGCCATTCCCGGCTGGCGTGGAATTTCTTGGCGTACTCGCGCAGCCGCGCGGGAGTGTCTTCCTCCGGATCGACGGAGATCGACATCAGGTGCACGCGTGACCGGTCTGCGCCGAGCTTGTGGTCGAATTGCGCGAAGGTCTGGCTCATCAGCGGACAGATCGAGCTGCAGGTAGTGAAGATGAAATTCAGCACCACCGGTCTGCCGTCGTCGATCTCATCCGCGAGCGCGACTTCCTTGCCATCGTCCCGAACGAGGTGCACGGCGGGAATGGGATAGTGCGGCACCGATGTAATTCTGGCGGAGGTCGCGGCCGGCGCATCAGCGCCCTCGGTGGTGCCTTCATGCGCGAATGCACGAGAGACGAATGCAACGAGAACTATTCCGGTGAGAAGCACTAGCCACGGGACGCGATCGAGTCGGGAGGACCGCAGGGCAGAAACGCGCGCACGACCTTCTCGTCGCCGCAAGTCAAGGGATTGAAAAGTCACTGCAGTCTCCTTGAGCGAACACGGTCTACGGGACGATCCAGCCCCCATCGGCGACGAGGTGTCTGCCTTCATCCGATGAGAAACGGGCAATGTAGCCGCCCTTGGAAGCAAATCGCTGGTGATACGTGAGCGCCAGGTGCGGGTAGTAACCCGTCATCAACCGGTGCTCCATCATGCCCTGCAGCTGCTCGATGATGTACGGCCGCACATAGCTATCGGCCAGTTGCTTGATGACTTCCGACAGCAGGCTGCAGGCCAGGTAGGTGTCAGCCTGCACTTGAGGCGCA
>DASQRV010000212.1:0-3926 GCA_035642735.1 Steroidobacteraceae bacterium | reverse complement strand
ACCATTCACTTCGTCGGCATCGGCGGCAGCGGCATGAGCGGCATCGCCGCGGTGCTGCTGAATCTCGGCTACCGGGTGCAGGGCTCGGACGCGCGCGAGAGCGCGGTCACCCACTGGCTCGCAAGCCTCGGGGCCCGCATCACCATCGGGCACGCCGCGGCGAACATCGCCGGCGCCGACGTCGTGGTCGTCTCGGTAGCGGTGTCGCGCGATAACGCCGAGGTGGCCGCCGCGCTCGCCGGGCGCATCCCGGTGGTGGCGCGCGCCGAGATGCTGGCCGAGCTCATGCGCTTCCGCTACTCGATCGCGGTCGCCGGCACGCACGGTAAGACCACGACCACGAGTCTGCTCGCCAGCATCCTCT
Organism: Steroidobacteraceae bacterium; assembly: GCA_035642735.1. Classification (GTDB taxonomy): domain Bacteria; phylum Pseudomonadota; class Gammaproteobacteria; order Steroidobacterales; family Steroidobacteraceae; genus 13-2-20CM-66-19. The sequence goes on along the minus strand of DASQRV010000212.1, from coordinate 3,562 downwards.
CCGAGGGGGGCGAGGACCCGACCTACGTCATCGGCGGGCGCCTGAAGAGTGCGGCGAGTGGCGCGCGCCTCGGCGCCGGACGCTATCTGGTCGCCGAGGCCGACGAGAGCGATGCCTCCTTCACGCACCTGCAGCCGCTCATCGCGATCGTCACCAACATCGACAACGATCACCTCGCCACCCACGGCGGGGACTTCGGGCTGCTCAAGCAGAGCTTCGTCGACTTCCTGCACAACCTGCCCTTCTACGGCCTCGCCGTGCTGTGCGCCGACGACGAGCACGTGCGCAGCATCGTAGAGGAGGTCGGCCGGCCGACGCTCTCCTACGGCCTCGCTGCCGGGGCCGACGTGCGCGCGACTCACATCCGCCCGCAGGGCCTCACGACGCGTTTCGAGGTGACGCGCGGAGGTGCAGCGCCGCTCGCCGTGACGCTCAACCTCCCCGGCCTGCACAACGTGCGCAACTCGCTCGCCGCCATCGCGGTGGCCACCGAGCTCGGCATCGAGGATCGGGCCATCGCTCGCGCGCTCGAGGGCTTCCAGGGGGTCGACCGGCGGCTGCAGCACATCGCGGATGTCGCGACCGCGGCCGGCCGCGTGAGCATCATCGACGACTACGGCCATCACCCGACCGAGATCAGCGCGACGCTGGAGGCGGTGCGCCAGGGCTACCCCGGTCGGCGCGTACTGCTCGCGTTCCAGCCGCACCGCTACACGCGCACGCAGGCCCTCATCGACGATTTCGCCACCGCGCTCGCGGCCGCCGACGTGCTGTTCGTGACCGAGGTGTACGCGGCCGGCGAACCACCCATTGCCGGGGCCGACGGGCGCGCCATCTGCCGCGCGATCCGCAGCCGTGGTGCGCGCGAGCCGCTGTTCGTCGCGCGCGTCGAGGAGCTCGCCGAGGTGCTCAGGAACCTGATCCGGGACGGGGACGTCATCGTGACGATGGGCGCCGGCAACATTACTGCCGTCGCCAACCAGCTGCCCGCGGCGCTCGCCGCGCCGCCGGCCCGGAGTGGCGCGTCATGAGCGTCGCCCTCGCTCCGCAGTTCGCCCCGCGCGTGCGCCGCGATGAGCCCTTGAGCCGTCACACCTCCTGGCACGTCGGGGGCCCGGCCGAGGTGTTCTTCAATCCGCGCGATCGCGAGGAGCTCGCGGCTTTCCTGCGCGCCGCGCCGGCGGACGTGCCCATCCACTGGATCGGACTCGGCAGCAACCTGCTGGTGCGCGATGGCGGCCTGCGCGGCATCGTCATCAGCACCCACGGCACGCTCGATGCGCTCGAGCGGCTCTCCGAGACCACCGTGCGCGCTGAGGCGGGCGTCGCCTGCGCGCGCATCGCGCGGCAGTGCATCAAGTGGGGGCTGGGTCCCGCGGAGTTCTTTGCCGGCATTCCCGGCACACTCGGCGGCGCGCTGGCCATGAACGCCGGCGCGTTCGGCGGGGAAACCTGGGCGCACGTGCGCGCCCTCGAGACCATCGACCGGAGCGGGCGCACGCACCGCCGGGAGCCGTCCGAGTATCGCGTCGGCTACCGCGAGGTGATCACACCTGCGCCCGATGAGTGGTTCATCGGTGCGGAGCTCAGCTTCGAGCGCCGCCCCGGCGCGCACGCCGGCGAGGTGCGCAAGCTGCTGGAGCAGCGCAAGGCCTCGCAGCCGATCGGTGAGTGGAGCTGCGGCTCGGTGTTCACCAACCCCCCGGGTGATCACGCCGCGCGCCTCATCGAGGCCGCGGGACTCAAGGGTTTTCGCATCGGCGATGCCTCGGTGTCGCACAAGCACGCGAATTTCATCATCAATCACGGCCAGGCGAGCGCTAAGGACCTCGAGCACCTCATCGGACACGTGCGTGACACGGTCGCGCGCGTCCACGGCGTGGCGCTGCACCCGGAAGTGCGCATCGTGGGAGTGCCCTAGTATGAATTGCTCGGGATCGCGACATCCCTGGCGCGCCCCTCGCGGCGTCGAGCAAAAGGCGTGGCTTTTGCTCGACGCTCGCCACCTGCGGCGGCGGGCACATCCGTGTGCCTCGAGCGGGAGTTAGTCCATGCCCCTCACCTACCAACCCGGGCGGCTGAGAAGAGTCAGCGATGCGCGCGAGTTCGGCCGCGTGGCGGTGCTCTACGGCGGCGATTCCAGCGAGCGCGAGATCTCGCTCCTGTCGGGCAACGCTGTGTTGGAAGCCCTCAAGGCACGTGGCGTCGATGCCCACGCCTTCGATCCCCGCGATGAGCCGCTCTCCGACCTGCTCGTCGCTCGCTTCGAGCGCGTCTGGATCGCGCTGCACGGCCCGGGGGGCGAGGACGGCACGGTCCAGGGCGCGCTCGAGTACCTCGGCATCCCCTACACCGGCAGCGGCGTGATGGGCTCGGCCATCGGCATGGATAAGCTGCGCACCAAGCGCCTGGCACTCGCCATCGGCGTTCCCACCGCGGATTTCGTCGTGCTGACCGGGCCTCACGACTTCGAGCTGGCGCTCGGGCGGCTCAAGCTGCCGCTCATCGTCAAGCCCGCCACACAGGGCTCGAGCGTCGGCATGACCAAGGTCGAGCGCGCCGAGGATCTGGCGGCGGCATTCGCGGCCGCAGGCCAGCTCGAGCCGCTCGTATTCGCCGAGCCGTGGCTCCCCGGCAAGGAGTACACGGTGGCGATTCTCCAGGGCGAGGCGCTGCCCTCGATCCGCATCGAGACTCCGAAGGCCTTCTACGACTACGAGGCGAAGTACTTCCGCGACGACACACGCTACTTCTGTCCCTCGGGGCTTGCGGCGGGCGCCGAGGCCCATCTCAAGAGCCTGGCGCTCGCCGCCTTCGAGGCCGTCGGCGCCTGCGGCTGGGGACGCGCGGATTTCATGATGGACGCCGCCGGACGTCCGCTGCTGCTGGAGGTCAACACCATCCCGGGCATGACGAGTCACAGCCTCGTGCCCATGGCCGCGCGCGCCGTCGGCATCGACTTCGCCGAGCTCGTCTGGCGCGTGCTCGAGACCAGCTTCACCCGGGTGCCCGCCCACCCCGCGCGGGCACGGCCTTGAGGGACTGCGACACATGATCGGTCGCCCCAAAAATCGCCGCAAACCGCGCGAGACCCGCTGGCAGCTGCCGCGGATCAACTGGCGCGCGCTCGGCGTCGTGCTCGGGGTGCCGGCAGCACTCGTCGGCACGGCACTCGCCGCGCTCTGGGTGCTGAACCAACCGATCGAGACGGTGGCCGTGGCCGGGCGCTTCCAGCGTGTCGCGCCGGGGGACGTCGAACGCCTGGTCAAGGCGCGGGTGCACGGCGCGGGTCTCCTGTCGGTGGATCTCGCGGCGGTGCGCAGCGCCATCCACACGCTGCCGTGGGTCGATGGCGTGAGCGTGCAGCGCGCCTGGCCGCGCGGGCTCGAGGTGCGGGTGATCGAGCAGACCGCCGCGGCGCGCTGGGGCGAGCAGGGCCTGATCAACTCCCGCGGCGAGCTGTTCGCGGGGGACTCGCGCCACATTCCGCCGGAGCTCGCGCAGCTCTCTGGTCCCTCCGACCAGGAGCCGGCTGTGGCGCAGCGCTATCTCGCCGCCGCCG
>DASQRV010000211.1:0-9007 GCA_035642735.1 Steroidobacteraceae bacterium | reverse complement strand
GACAGCAGCTCGAGCAGGAACGCCTCGAAAGCCTCATCGGCGCGATCGATCTCATCGATCAGCAGCACCGCGGCCGTGTCGGTGCTGATGGCCTCCAGCAGCGGCCGCTTCAGCAGGTAGCGCTCGGAGAAGATGTCCTGCTCCTTCTCGGCGATGCCGCGCTCGTCCTCCTCGAGCAGCTTGATGGCGAGCAGCTGGCGCTGATAGTTCCATTCGTACATCGCCGTGTGCGCATCGAGGCCTTCATAGCACTGCAGGCGGATCAGCCGTGCATGGCGCACGTTGGCGAGCACCTTGGCGACCTCGGTCTTGCCGACACCGGCATCCCCTTCGAGCAGCAAGGGCCTGCCGAGGTCCTGCATCAGCAGCAGGGCCGCGGCGAGCGGGGCTTCCGCGATGTAGCCGGCGCGCGCCAGCTCCTCCTGCAGCGCGGCGAGCTCGCGGGCGCGCGCGCCGGGGCTCACGCATCCCTCCCGCCGAGGAGTCCGCGCAGCCAGCCGCGCACGATGGCCCAGAGCAGTGCGAGTCCGTTGAGCGGGGTTTGCTGAACTGCTGCAGGAGACGCCGCCGTCGCCGTCTCGCTCGCGAGTGCGGACGCGGTCGCGGGCGCTGCAGCGTTCGGGGTCGCCGGCTTCTCGAGCGCCGCCGAAAAATTGGCGGCGAACTGCCGCAGGACCTGATCGGCTACGGCCTCGGCCATGCGGCCGCCGAACGTGGCCACCCGGCCACTGAGCGACATCTCGCTCCGGCCCGTCAGCGTGCAGGAGGTGGCATCGACCGCGTCGACCCGGCCGGTGAGATCGAGCGACGCGCCGGAACCCCCGCTCGTGTCGGTCCCCTTGCCGAGCAGTCGCAGCGTGCGGGTCGCCGGCTCGATCGCGGCGAGCTCGAGGTCGCCGCGAAATGACAGGTTGGCGGGCCCGAATCGCACCGCCACCGTGCCCTTGTAGGTTTGCGGGTCAATGCGCTCGGTGATGCGTGCGCCCGGCATGCAGGCCGCGACCCGCTCGATGTCCTGCAGCAGCGCCCAGGCTCGCTCGGCCGGCGCTGGCATGGGGAACGCTCTTTCGAGGCTGACCTTCAATCACTACCCGGGGCGCTGGTTGACGCCCAGTGCCTGGCATTTCTGCCAGACACGAAACGCGCTGTGAGGCATGTCCATGTGCGTGACCCCGAGGTGTGCAAACGCGTCGATGACGGCGTTGCTGAAGCAGGGAATGCCGCCGACGTGCGGGGATTCCGCCACGCCCTTGGCGCCGATCGGGTGGTGCGGGCAGGGCGTGACCGTGTGGTCGGTCTCCCAGCGGGGCGTCTCCACCGCGGTCGGCAGGAAGTAGTCGAGGAGACTGTTGCCGAGGTGGTTGCCATTCTCATCGAAGGGCAGCTGTTGACCCATGGCCACCGCGAAAGCCTCGGTCAACCCGCCGTGGATCTGCCCCTCGATGACCATCGGGTTGATACGCGTGCCGCAATCATCGAGCGCGTAGAAGCGGCGTACCTTCGCCTCACCCGTGAACTTGTCGATATCGACCACGCACAGGTAGGCCCCGAAGGGGTAAGTCAGGTTCGGCGGATCGTAGTAGGAGACCGCATTGAGCCCCTGCTCCATCCCGGCCGGGATGTTGCCGGTGTGGGCGATGAGGCAGATCTCCTTCATGGTCTTCGCCTGGCTCGGGTTCCCTTTCACCTTGAAGCGATCGATCTCCCACTCCAGATCGTTCTCGCCCACCTCCAGCAGGTGTGCGGCGATCTTGCGCGCCTTGTCGCGGATCTTGCGCGCCGCCTGCGCGGCGGCGGCGCCCGCCACCGGAGTGGAGCGCGAGCCCCAGGTCCCGGCACCGTAAGGCGCCTTGTCGGTGTCACCCTCCTCGATCACGATGTCGCTCGCCGGGAGTCCCAGCTCGGTGGCGATGATCTGCGCATAGGTGGTTGCATGGCCCTGTCCCTGGCTCATGGTGCCGAGCCGCGCGATCACTGCCCCGGTCGGGTGCACGCGGATGTCGCAACTGTCGAAGAGTCCAATGCCGAGGATGTCGCAGACCTTGGTGGGACCGGCGCCGACGATCTCGGTGAAGGTCGAGATGCCGATCCCCATGAGCGTCGGGCAGTTCGGGTCGGCACGTTTTGCCGCCTGCTCGCGGCGCAGCCCTTCGTAGTCGACCGCCTTCAGCACCTTGTCGAGAGCGGCCTGATAGGCGCCGCTGTCGAGCGTCCAGCCGAGGGCGGTGGTATAGGGGAACTGCTCGGGCTTCACGAAGTTGCGCCGGCGGATCTCGGCCTTGTCGACGCCGATCTTCTGCGCGAGCACATCCATCATGCGCTCGATGAGATAGACGGCCTCGGTCACGCGCAGCGAGCAGCGATAGGCAACCCCGCCCGGTGCCTTGTTGGTGTAGACGGCGTCCACGCGGCAGTAGGCGTTCGGAATCGCGTACGAGCCGGTGCAGATCGAGAACAACCCGGCGGGAAGCTTGCTGGCGGAGACGTGCGAATTGAAGGCACCGTGATCGGCCAGCGCGGTGAAGCGCAGTCCCTTGATGCGGCCGTCCCGGTCGGCTGCGAGCTCGCCGACACAGTGGTAGTCGCGCGCGAAGCCGGTCGTCGAGAGGTTGTCGATGCGCGATTCGATCCATTTCACCGGCACGCCGGTCACGATCGAGGCGACCGTCGCCACCACGTAGCCCGGATAGATCGGCACCTTGTTGCCGAAGCCGCCGCCGATATCGCCGCCGACGACGCGTATCTTGCTCTCGGCAATCCCCGACAGCATCGCCAGCACCGTACGGAACAAGTGCGGAATCTGCGAGGTTACGTAGACGGTGAGGTAGCCGGTCGCCTTGTTGAAGGAGGCGACGCACCCACAGGTCTCCAGCGGACAGGGGTGTACGCGTGGGTTCAGGATCTCTTCGCGCACGGTCACCGCGGCTCCGGCGAACGCCGCGTCCGCCGCCGCCTTGTTGCCCGCGTCCCAGGTGAAGATGTGATTGGGATGGGTGCGCGGCCCGTGACCCACCTCCTTGCGGTCGGCGATGTCCTCGCGGATGACCGGCGCCCCCTCAGCCAACGCCTGCTTCGGATCGGTGACGGCCGGCAGCTCCTCGTACTCGACCTCGACCAGCGCCGCGCCGTCGCAGGCCGCGTAGCGGTCGCTCGCCAGCACCATCGCCACTTCCTGGTATTGAAAGCAGACCTTGTCATCGGCCAGCACCGCCTGCACGTCGCCGCCGGCGGTAGGCATCCAGTGCAGCTTCACGGGCTTCAGATCCTCAGCCGTCAGCACCGCGACGACGCCCGGGGATGCCAGGGCCTTCGTCTTGTCGATCGCCTTGATGCGGGCATGCGCGTAGGGACTGCGTACGATCGCGCCGAACAGCATCCCCGGAAGCGTGATGTCGTCGATGTAGGTGCCCTGTCCGCGAATGAAGCGCGCATCTTCCCGGCGCAGCATCGCGCTGCCGAGGCCCTGGAGTTTCTGCTCGCGCTCTTTGAGTTCTGCCGGGTCAGCCATGGTGTTGCCTCCGCTTCGCCCTTCAGGCCGCGGCGGGAGCCGCGGTCAGCTTGCGCGCCGCCGCCTGCACCGCCTTGACGATATTCTGATAGCCGGTGCACCGGCACAGATTGCCGGACATGCCATAACGGATCTCCTGCTCGCTCGGGCTGGGATTTTCCTGCAGCAGCCGGTAGGCGCGCATCAGCATGCCCGGTGTGCAGTAGCCGCATTGCAGGCCGTGCTCCTCGTGGAAGGCCTGCTGCAGGGCATGCAGGACGCCGCCGCGCTCCAGCCCCTCGACCGTGAGCACCTCGGCTCCCTCGCACTGCACCGTGAGGACCGTGCAGGACTTCACCGACATGCCGTTGCAATCGACGGTACAGGCGCCGCAGTGCGAAGTCTCGCAGCCGATGTGCGGCCCCGTGTGGGCGAGCTTCTCGCGCAGCGTGTAGATGAGGAGCTCGCGTGCTTCGACCTCGACCGCGACCGGCTTGCCATTCAGTTTGAAAGATACCGGGTGTGTTTTTGCCACGATTCGCTCCTCGCTCAGCCTTTGGCGCGGGCAGCCGCCGCCTGCAGTGCGCGGCGCGTCATCTCCCCGCACATCGCCGTTTTGTACGCCACGTCGCCGCGCTGGTCGGCTGTTGGATCGCAGATGCTCATGGCGAGACGCGCAGCTGCGCCGAGGCTCGCCTCATCGAGGGGCTTGCCGGCGAGCGCCGCTTCCGCCTCGCGGGCCCGCAGCGCCGTCGCCGCCACGTTGGTGAGGCCGATGGCGACGCGGGCAACCCTGCCGCCCTGCATCTGCAGCACCACCGCCGCGGCGGCCGTCGCGAAGTCGCCGGTTTTGCGCTTGAGCTTCTGGTACGACCAGCCGCTGCCAGCCGCAGGGATGGGAACGCGGATCTGAGTGAGGATCTCATCGGCCGCAAGCTGCGTTGCATACAGTCCGAGGAAATATCCGTCCGCCTTGACGGTACGCTGACCCTTGGGTCCGGTCAGCACGAACGAGGCGTCGAGGGCCAGCATGAGCGCCGGATGGTCGTTCCCCGGATCGCCGTGCGAAATATCCCCGCCGATCGTTCCCTTGTAGCGTACCTGGGGGTCGGCGATCGAGCCGGCGCCCTCGGCGAGGAGTGGCACCTTGTTCCTGACGAGCGACGAGCCGATCAGCTCGGCCTCAGTGGTCATCGCGCCGACGACCAGCTCGGCGCCCTCCTCACGGATGCCACGCAGGTCGGGGATGCGATTGAGGTCGATGAGGTGCGCGGGCTGGGCGAAGCGCAGCTTCATCATCGGCAGAAGGCTGTGACCACCGGCCAGCAGTTTCGAGTCATTTCCGAGCCGCGAGAGCAGGGAGAGCGCCTCGCCGATCGAACGCGGAGCGTAGTATTCGAATGACGGAGGGATCACGGGCTTCTCCTTCGTATTGCCAGGCTCTCGTTGCGGGACTCTCGCCGCGCGAGGCGCGCTGCCGGACGCGGGCACCATCCGATGCATCGCCGATCGCGGTTATCTTGCTCGCCCCAACCTCCAGAAATCAATTGAGAAACAAGTCCTTGTGTGCCCGGGCGGTCGCCTGCCCGACGCGGCCACGCCGCGTCTCGGTTCGCTTTCGCCTTGACGCGCGTAAGTGGCTGAGTCAGAAAGCGAAAGCTAACCCCAACTCCACTGGATGACCGATGGCAGAGGATGTTGAAGCCTTCATGGCGACGATGGTGAGCCCTTCGCATCCGCTGCCACTTCCGCGCGCAGTCAGCCTCGTGCGCGAGGGCTACGGCATCGAGGCGCGCGCCGCGCGGCTGACGGGCGAGCGTGATGAGAACTTCAGGGTGACCGCCGCCGATGGCAGTGACTATGTCTTGAAAGTCGCTCACCCGGCCGAGAACCCGGGGGTCACCGATCTGGCGACCGCGGCGCTCTTGCACCTGGAAACAATCGATCCCGGACTGCCGTGTCCGCGCGTCGTGCGCGAGCGCAGCGGCGGGAGCCTCGTCCGTCTCACCGACGAGCAGGGGATCTCCCGCACGGCGCGTCTGCTCACCTATCTTCCCGGTCAGCCGCTCGGCAGTGCCGCTTCCTCGCAGCGGCTGCGCGCCGAGTGCGGTCGTCTCGGCGGACGCCTCATCCGCGCGCTGCGTACCTTCAGGCATCCGGCCGCGCATCGCGCGATCGTGTGGGACGTGCGTCACGCGGCATACCTCGCGGGACTACTCGGGCAAGTGCCGGGATTTCCCTGCCGCCGGGAAGCGCTCGCGGTGCTGGAAGGGATCGTGCCGCGCATCGAGTCGCAGCTCCCGCCGCTGCGACAGCAGATCGTCCACAACGACCTGAACCCGAAAAACATCCTCGTGGCGGAGACGGGCGAAGTCACGGGCGTCATCGATTTCGGCGACATGACGTACACGGCCGTGATCGCGGATGTGGCCGTGACGGCCGCGGAGCACATACCGCCGGACTGCAGCGCGGGGAGCGGCACGGCTGCCGCGTCGGTACTCGATGTGGCGAACGCGTATCATGAGAGCGTGCCGCTCTCGGGGCAGGAGTTCGCCGTGCTCGGTACGCTGGTCGCGGCGCGGCTCGTTGCCAACCTCGTGGTGCACGAATGGCACGTGCACCGCAACCCCGCGGGCGATCACTACCGTCCACTCACTGCGGATTTCATCCATGCGCGGCTGCAGATCGCCGCGGAACTGTCGCACGAGGCAAGCATGTGACGACTCCACCGGGAAACCACGCAGCGCTGCTGGCGCGCCGCGCGCGCGTGCTGGCTCCCACCTACCGGCTCTTCTACGAGCAGCCGCTGCAGATCGTGCGTGCGGAAGGAGTGTGGATGTACGACGCCAGCGGGCGGCGCTATCTGGATGCCTACAACAATGTGCCCGTCGTCGGCCACTGCCATCCACAGGTGGTCGACGCGCTCACGCGTCAGGCGCGCACGCTCAACACCCACACACGCTACCTCGCCGAGCAGCCGCTGCAGCTCGCCGAGGAGCTGCTCGCCACGCTGCCGCGGGAACTCGACAGCGTGATCTTCACCTGCACGGGGAGCGAGGCGAACGATCTCGCGGTGCGGATCAGCAAGGCTGTGACCGGCGGGAGCGGCTTCATCGTCACCGAGTTCGCTTACCACGGTGCGACCGATGTGATCGCCGGCATGTCACCGGAAGACGGCCGCCCGCTCGGGCCCGGCGTCTACACGGTAGCGGCGCCCCTCGGCGCTGACGGCGCTGCCGCCTTCGGCGAGCGGGTCGGCCGCTGCCTCGAGCGCATGCAGGCCGATGGCGTGCGGCTCGCTGCGATGCTGGTGGATACCATCTTCTCCAGCGATGGTGTGGTGGCGGACCCGCGCGGCTTCCTCACCGACGCGGTGCGGAAGGTGCATGAGGCCGGGGGGCTCTTCATCGCCGACGAGGTGCAGGCCGGCTTCGGCCGCCTGGGCGAGGCGATGTGGGGCTTCGCGCGCCATGGCATCGTTCCGGACCTCGTCACCATGGGGAAGCCCATGGGCAACGGCCACCCGGTCGCGGCCGTCGCGGGGCGCGCCGGCGTGTTCGCCGGGTTCGCCAAAGGCGGAAGCTATTTCAATACCTACGGCGGCAACAGTGTCTCCTGCGCGACGGCGCTCGCGGTGCTGCAGGTGATCCGTGACGAGAGTCTGCTCGAGAATGCGCGGCGCAGCGGCGAGCACCTGATGCGTGGCCTGCGGGGTCTCGCGCAGCGCCACGCGGCGATTCGCGAGGTCCGGGGCGCGGGACTGTTCATCGGCGTCGAGCTCGGGGCCAACGCCGCAAGCGGTCGGAGCGGCGCGGCCGAGACGCGGCGCGTCGTGAATGGCCTGTGCCGTCGCGGCGTGCTCGTCGGTTCCACGGGCCGCGATGGCAACGTGCTGAAGATCCGCTCGCCACTCACACTCGAGCTGCAGCACGCCGACCTGCTGCTCGAGGCCCTGGACCAGACGCTGCAATCCCGGGAGTGATAGTCCCCTCAGCGGCTCCTGGCCGGCGCATCCTCCATGCGAGTCTGCTCGGTGATCCAGTTCACCTCCCAGGTGCGGCCGCCGTCCGCCGAGAACGCCTGCTCGAAATGCGGCGCGGGCGATGCGGTGTTTGACCAGATCCAGCGAACGTAGACCGTCCTGCCATCGACCGTGTCCTGACCGTAGAACTCACCGTGTCCATCGGCGAACTGACCGCTCTGGGATTGCGGATCGAAGGTGCCGTTCTTACTGTTGGCCCAGTAGATGGTCCACTGTCGTGTCCTGGGGTTGTACAGTCGAACCGCGAGACCCTTGATTAAGATGTTCTTCTCCGGGCTGTCGACGTTGAACTCCTCGACCTCCGCAAGGCCGTTCCAGATCGCGCGGCAGACCACCGTGCCGTCGAACTCCACCCATTCGTTCGAGCCACTCAGCGGGTGCGACAGCCTCTTGAGGTGAATCTTCCACGAGCCGATCAGAAAATCGAAATCGTGCTGCCCGTCGTGCAACGCGGGGCCGGCGGTCGCCACCGCGCTGTCGGCTTGAACCGCGCCGCAGACAGCCGCCAGGAATAAGACCGCTGCCATCCGTCCCAGCCGCATCCATTCACGCATTGGCATGACTCCACTCTCCCCTACATTGATTGCAACGCCGGGCGAGGGAAGAGTGTATGTCGGGCAACATCGGGGGTGTGTTCTCCTCGTCGCAGGAGTCTGTCGCCTCGCGGACGGGCCGGCCCCGGCCCCGGTCGGGCCCGGTTACGGCGGTCCCGGCGTCGTGTTGGGCTCAGGCTGCGCGGCACGAATCTGCTGTGAGAAGTCCGCGGCCTGATCTGCCGCCTGTGCGCGCGGATTGATGTAGGCGCGTCGCTGAAGCTCCGCGAAGGGCACGCTCGTGTCGAGCCTGCCCTGCTCGTAGAGATACTCCGGCAGGTAGCCGCTTACGAGTACCTTCCAGGAATACGGCAGGTGTCCGGGGTTGAGCCGCGCCAGGAACCAGATGCTGTTGGTGCAGTTGCTGGTGAGCGTGTTGTACCACTCCGCGTGCCGCCTGAGCGCGTTGATCTGCTGCAGGTACTCGAGGAACAGGCGCTTCGCTCCGGCGGCGCTGCCGCGCAGCCGGTACAGATAGACTTGCTCGCTGGGGTCGTGCCGGTAGTTGGTGCGCACGCGCACGATATCGCGCTCATCCCCGACGGCGTAGTAGAGGGTGTATTGGCGGAAGAATCCCGCGATCGAAGAGTACGCCTGGCCCTGCTCGCGACGTGTCTCGATCGAGACCGCCACGTGAGACCCGTCCGTGAAGCCAAAGCTCACGAACACGTGTGCGATGGCCGGACCCGCCCAGTAGACCGAGAACAGATCCATCTCATCGAGCTGACGCAGGTCGAAGGTGCGGTCGTAATACTCGGGAGTGAAGTCGGTCGCAGTGCGGTAGTCGAAGTTGCGGATGTTGTGCAGCGTGATGCGCTCGCCATCGATGTCCGCATACGCCAGCACCGCATTCTCCGGCTCCCAGGCCCGCTCGTTGGATGGCTC
>DASQRV010000210.1:0-2177 GCA_035642735.1 Steroidobacteraceae bacterium | reverse complement strand
TTTCGGCTATCCGCATGCCCACGAGCATGATGCCGAGCGTGCCGTCCGGGCCGGGCTTGAACTGGTCGAGGAGGTGCCGAAGCTTAAGACCGCCGCCGGCGTTCCCATGCAGGCGCGCGTCGGGATCGCCACCGGGCTTGTGGTGGTCGGCGACCTCATCGGCGGTGGATCTGTTCAGGAGCATGAAGTGGTGGGCGAGACGCCGAACCTGGCTGCCCGGCTACAAGCGCTGGCCGAGCCGGGCACGGTGGTGATTTCTTCGAACACACGCAGGTTAACCGGCGGCCTGTTCGACTACAGCGATCTCGGGACAGTCGTGCTCAAAGGCTTCGCTGAGATGGTCCCGGCATGGCAGGTACTGGGCGCGAGCGCCGCCGAGAGCCGATTCGAGGCGCTGCGCACAAGGACGACGCCGCTCGTCGGGCGCGGCGAAGAGATCGATCTGCTCCTGCGCCGCTGGGAGCGGGCGAAGGGTGGAGAGGGCTCGATCGTCCTGCTCGTGGGCGAGCCAGGCATCGGCAAGTCACGGATCGCCGAGACCGTTCTCGAGCGCCTGAGCGGCGAGCCGCACACGCGCCTGCGCCTGTTCTGCTCGCCCCATCACCAAGACACGGCGCTCTACCCGAGCGTCGCGCAGCTCGAACGGGCGGCCGGGTTCCGGCGCGACGACACGGACGAGCAACGGCTGAACAAGCTCGAGGCGGTACTCGCCTTGGCGGCGAATGACCTCGGCGAGGCCGTGCCCCTGTTGGCGGGTTTGCTGTCGATTCCGATCGGCGTCCGCTATCCGGCACTCGACCTCACCACGCAGAAGCGCAAGGAGAAGACACTGCGGGCGCTGGTGGCGCAGGTCGAGGGGCTGGCGGCGCGTCAACCGGTGCTGCTGGTGGTCGAGGACGCGCATTGGGTCGATCCCACCTCGCTCGAATTTTTCGAGCTGATCGTCGAGCGGGCGTCGAGCCTGCCGCTCCTGGCGATCGTCACCTTCCGCCCGGAATTCGTGCCGCCCTGGGTCGGCCGTCCGCAGGTGGCGCTGATCAGTCTTAGTCGCCTGCCGCGCCGGCTCCGCGCCGAGATGATCGCGCACGTCACCGGCGGCAAGGTCTTGCCCCAGGAGATCGCCGACCAGATCATCGACCGGACCGACGGCGTGCCGCTGTTCATCGAGGAACTGACCAAGGCGGTGGTCGAGAGCGGCGTGCTCGTGGAAGCCGGCGATCGGTACGTGGCGACGGGTCCGGTTACACCGCTGGCGATCCCGACATCGCTCCAGGAGTCGCTGCTGGCGCGGCTCGATCGCCTGGCGCCGACAAGCGATGTGGCGCAGATTGCCGCCGCTCTCGGACGACAATTTTCGCACGAGCTGATCAGCGCCGTGGCGGCGATGCCGCGGCAGCAGCTGGATGACGCCTTGGCGCAGCTCGTGAACGCCGAATTGATTTTCCGGCGCGGGACGCCCCCCGATGCCGAATATACCTTCAAGCACGCGCTGGTGCAGGAAGCCGCCTACGGCACGTTGCTGCGCAGCCGGCGCCAGCAGCTGCATGCTCGAATCGCCAGCACGCTTGAAGAGCAATTCCCGGAGATTGTGGTGGCACAGCCTGCGCTGCTTGCCCGGCACTGTGCGGAAGCCGGGCTGGCGGAGAAGGCGGTCGTTTATTGGCTCAAGGCCGGTCAGCAGGCGCTCATGCGCTCGGCGACGACCGAAGCGGCCACCCAGCTGCGGAAGGGACTGGATACGCTGGATGAGCTGCCGGACGAACCTGGGCGCCAGCAACTGGAGCTAGACCTGCAACTCGCGCTTGGATCCGCGCTGATAGCCGCGAAAGGCCCTTCGGCACCCGAGGTGGGCGCGGCCTTCGCCCGAGCGCGCGCGCTGGCCGAGCAGATTGATCGACCCGAGTACCTCGGGCGGGTGATCTTCGGTCAATGGGTGTTTCATCGAAACCGGGGCGAGCACAAGCTGGCGCTGGCGTTGGCCGAGCAGATGGAAAAAAGCGGCCAGGCGCGGAATGATGTTACGGTGCAATGGATGGGTCGGTATGCAAGCGGGTTTACCCGCCTCCACCTAGGGGACTTCGTTGCCGCCCGTGCCCTCCTGGAGCAGTGTCGTGGTCTCGCTGATCCGGCACTTCGCAGCCACTACCTCTACGCTATGATGCTCGCATCCCTCGCGT
>DASQRV010000209.1:0-4339 GCA_035642735.1 Steroidobacteraceae bacterium | reverse complement strand
TGTTCGCCAATCGCCTGGCGAAGAACCTCAAACGGCTGCGCTCTTGGGTGGAGCGCGAGGGCATCTCCTGCTACCGGCTGTACGACGCGGACATGCCCGAATATGCCTTCGCGCTCGACCTCTATCGTACGGTCGAGCCCGAGGAGAGCTGGCTGTACGTGCAGGAGTACGCGGCACCCGCCGAGATCGAGCGTGAAGCGGTGCAACGGCGTCGCGGCGAGGTGTTGGCAAGCCTCGCGGAAGTGACCGGCGTCAGCCCCGAACGCACCCGGGTGCGCACGCGCCGCCGCACCCGCCGCGGCGAGCAATACCTCAAGGTGGGGGGCGAGTCACGGTTTCACACCGTGCTCGAGGGAGGCCTGCGGCTGCGCGTGAATTTCGACGATTACCTCGATACCGGTCTCTTCCTCGACCACCGCATCACGCGTGCGCGACTGCGCGCGGCAGCACACGGCCGGCATTTCCTGAACCTGTTCGCTTACACCGGCACGGCAACGGTGTACGCCGCCGCCGGCGGGGCCCGCAGCACCACGAGCGTCGACCTGTCGGCGACCTATCTTGCGTGGGCACAGGAGAATCTCGCGCTCAATGCCCTGGCGGGCACGCAGCAGCGCCTGGTGCAGGCGGACTGCCGGGTATGGCTGGCTGAGGCTGCGCGTGCTGCGGCGCGATTCGATCTGATCTTTCTCGACCCGCCGACCTTCTCGAACTCCAAGCGCATGGAAGGCGTGCTCGACATCGGCCGCGATCACCCGGCGCTCATCGACGCCTGCGCGCGCCTGCTCGCGCCCGCGGGTCTCATCGTCTTCTCGACCAACGCGCAGCGTTTCCGCCTGGATGCCGGCCTCAGCGAGCGCTACGACATCGGCGATATCTCAGCGCCGACGCTGCCGCTCGATTTCGCCCGCAACCCGCGCATTCATCGCTGCTACGAGGTGCGGCCGCGCGCGTAGCTGCGTCATCCGCGGCCGGCGGGCGCGACTGATTCAGTAAGCGGTCAATTCCATGCCGGTGACCGGCGTGAGCGCGGTCGGGCCAGGCCCGGCGAACAGGATCGGGACCGACACGTCCGCCTCACCCGCATTGCGCCACACCGCGAAATGCAGGTGCGGACCGCTGCTGAAGCCGGTGTTGCCGGAGTCGGCGATGTACTCGCCGAGCGCCACGCGCTGCCCGATACGTACCCGGATCGAATCCCAGTGGAGGTGACCGTAGACGGCGATGGTGCCATCCTCGTGCAGGATCTCGATGAGGTTGGCCTGGTCGGCCATCGCCGCGGCCGCGCCGCCGCGGAAGGAATCGTGGCGGACGTTGATGACGGTGCCCTCACGCGCGGCGTAGACGGCCGTGCCATCGGGCATCGAGATGTCGACCGCGTAGAGGCTGTCCGGGGTCACGTGCGTCATGTGGTCCGGATACGCCTGCGACACCCGGAAGGTCGTGCCGACCGTGAAGGGGGCGCGATACGGGCGCGCCGGGTGGTGCGCCGCCTGCGGTGATCCGAGCGCTCCCGACCAGGTGAATTGCAGCTCGGGCCGGGCCTTCTCGTCATGCCGTGCTTCGACGATCACCTGCCGGGCGCCCGGCTCGAGCGTTGCCGCGTAGCGGGCCCCGGGCGGGATATCGGCGAGGTCCGATTGCGCAATCGAGACGCGCACGGTGACCACGCACAGGCAATCGTTGGCGGCGGTGAGCCGCGTGGCAGCGCCGACCTCGCTCCGCTCGACCGTGATACGCATGACTTCGGCGGCGTGCGGCACGATGGGCGCCTCGACGCGTGCGCCCGCGTTGCCCGCGCCGCGATCGGTAAACACCCACTGGCCGCTCGCATCCCGATAGGCGTGGATGCTCTGCGCGCACGGCGTGTGAAGGGGCAGCACCAGCAGCAGGCCAGCGAGGATCGATCGCCGGGCGATGCTCGCGCGGCGGTGCGCGGCGATCTGCATGGCAGCGGTGGTGCTCGAATTCCTCAGGACCCGCAGGCGCTGACCATCGCCCGGCGCGCCTGCTCGCGCGCGGCATCCGCGGCCTCGTCGGACAGGTAACTGCGGCTGCCGTCGGCGTCGCGCTGATAGATCCGCGCCGAATCCTTCAGGTAGTTGTAGTGGTTGCGGGCCTGCTGGCACGCCTGCTGCTGCTTGCGCAGCTGCTGCGCCTTGTTCTTGTCGTCGATGGCCTGCTGGCGTACGCGGGCCTGCTCATCGGCCTTGAGCAGCTCGTCCTCGTGGGCGAGCCGCGCGACTTCGGCCGGATCCGGCTCAGCGACGTTGAGGCTGGTCTTGGGCGCATTCTTCACGGCGCCGCGGTCGGAGTAGACGACGTGCCCTTGCGCGTCGACCGACTTGTAGATCTCCTCGGCCGCTAGCGGGGTTGCGGTGCAGGCGAGCGCGAGCAGCGCCAGTGTGATGGCGCCGCCCGTGCCCGAACCGACCCTCGCGGCTGAAACTCCCATCGGATCCTCCACGTGAGCGAGAGCTTACGTGGCAGCCATCACGCTACTGGGTGAAGCTCGTCACGGAAGGCGGCGCGCTGCTTCGAGGCCGTGACCGCCGTCGCGCGGCCGCCCCCGTTATGTTCACTGCGGCCGCGACCAGCTTTCGACCAACGCCTCGAGCTGCGACAGCGCCTGGTCGCAGGCAACCGAAAGGTTGCGCAAGTCGTCGCGCGCGGCGCTTTACAGCCCCGTGACGCTCAGGTAGCGTCCGGCCCATCCGGATCGCTCGAGGCCCCGTTGGCACATGCCGCGGGGCCTCGTCGTCTTGGGCATCGGAGTCGATCAGGCATGGCGAACGAGCAAGCTGCACGCACCCCACCGGTCGTGGCCGTGGTCGGAGCCACCGGCGCGGTGGGCGTCGAGCTGTTGCGCTGCCTCGAGCAGCGGCGCTTTCCGCTCGCGGAGCTGCGGCTGCTCGCCTCGGCGCGCTCGGCCGGCAAGCGGCTCGCGTTTTGCGGCGAGCAGCTCGAGGTGCGCGAGCTGCGAGAGGACAGCTTTGAGGGCGTGGACATCGCACTGTTCTCCGCGGGTGCTGCCACCTCGCGGCGCTTCGCGCCGCTCGCGGTGCAGGCGGGTGCCACGGTGATCGACAACTCCTCGGCCTTTCGCATGGATGCAGCGGTGCCGCTGGTGGTGCCGGAGATCAACCCGCAGACGCTCGAGACCCACCGGGGCATCATCGCCAACCCCAACTGCTGCGCCATCATCTCGATCACGCCGCTGTGGCCGGTGCACCGCGCGAACCGCATCGTGCGACTGCTGCTGGCAACGTACCAGGCTGCATCCGGCGCCGGCGCCGCCGCGATGCAGGAGCTGCGCGAGTCGACGCGCGCCCACCTCGAGGGGCGCGAATACACCCCCACGGTCCTGCCGCACCCCTACGCGTTCAACCTGTTCAGTCACAACACGCGCATCGATCCGGGCACCGGCTACAACGACGAGGAGACCAAGGTCATCCAGGAGACGCGCAAGATCTTCGGCGACCCGGACATCCGCGTGTCGGCGACCTGCGTGCGCGTCCCGGTGCTGCGCGCGCACTCGGTGGCGATCACCTTCGAGTGCGAGCGGCCGATCGCGGCCGCCGAGGTGCGCGAGCTCATGCGCGCAGCCCCGGGGGTGCGGCTGGTCGATGACCCGGAGCGCAACTATTTTCCGATGCCGAAGGATGCCTCCGGTCAGGACGCGATCCTCGTTGGCCGTATCCGCCAGGACTCGAGCGACCCCTCCGGCCGCTCGATCGCGCTTTTCGTCGCGGGCGATCAGCTACTGAAGGGCGCGGCGCTCAACGCCGTGCAGATCGCCGAGGCACTGTAAGTACAGAACAGGGCCGCCACCCATCCGGGCGGTACCGCAGCCGCGTTGCTCTCGAGAACATGCGCTCCAACCTTTCGGGCGGAGTCCTCTCATGAGTCCAGCCTCTGTTTTGTCTCAGCTCGATGGCGAGCGTGCGGCGATCCTCGAACGCGCCGCAACGAGCGTCTTCGCCGTCGAGTCCGCGCGCGTGCGGCAGTCGGCCTTCCTGTGGCGCGGCGGGCTGCTCGTCACCGCGGCCGAGCCGCTCGAAGGAGCGGAGTCGCTGCGCGTCCTGCAGGACGGTTCTTCGAGTGAAGGCGAGGTCCTTGCCTGCGATCTGCGCACCGATATCGCGGTAGTGCGCTGCGCGGCAGCGGTCGCACCGGCGCTCGCGCCGGGCACGACTCCACCGCGGGTCGGACAGACCATCGCCGTCGTGGGGCGTGCCGCCGCCGGGCTGATCGCGAGCTGGGGCTCGATCTGCCTGAGCGCGGGGCCGTGGACCACGCGGCGCGGCGCCACGCTGGCGCGACGCCTGTTGCTCGATGTGCG
>DASQRV010000208.1:0-3829 GCA_035642735.1 Steroidobacteraceae bacterium | reverse complement strand
CTGCCGGTGCTCGCGATCCTCGGCCAGCGCATCCTGCACACCGGCCCGCTCGGCTCCGCCTCGCAGCTGAAGGTGCTCACCAATTACCTCTGCACCGTACACCTGGCCGCGCTCGCCGAGGCGCTCACCGTGGCGCGCGTCGCCGGACTCGACCTCAACACCGCCTACGAGGCGATCCGCATCTCCTCGGGAAACTCGTTCGTGCACGAGACCGAGTCACAGGTCATCCTGAACGGCAGCCGCGACATCAACTTCACGATGGATCTCGTCATCAAGGACGTCGGGCTCTTCGATGCGCTCGCCGCTTCACTCTGCGTACCGCTCGAGCTCTCCCCGCTGGTGCTCGCGATCTTCCGCGACGGCGCGCGCCGCTACGGCGGCCGCGAGCTCTCCCCCAACATCATCCGCCGCCTGGAAGAGGCCTGCGGGGTGCGGGTGCTCGGTACGGGTTTCCCGGCACAACTGACCGACACCGAGCCGAAGGTCGCCGGCTACGAGGTGGTGCCGCGCCGGGCGTAGCGGGTCGCCCGCCGGATTTCCCCTGCGGCCGCTCGCATTTAAAATGTTGACGTCATAATATAAAAGCCCGGGTCGCCAATCTCGCTTCTATGGGAAACGGCACGTTCATCGAAACGCGCTCGATCGACTACGTGCCGCTCGCCGAGCGCCACGGCAAGGTCTGGCATCTCTGGCCGGTGTGGTTCTCGGGGGACGCGCATCTCGCGACGCTCGCGGTCGGGGTCGTCGGCATCACACTCGGCGGCAACCTCCTGTGGACCGCGATCGCCGTGATCCTCGGCTGCCTGCTCGGCACTTTCTTCATGGCATTCCACTCGACCCAGGGCCCGCAGCTCGGGCTCCCGCAGATGATCCAGTCGCGGCCACAGTTCGGTTACACCGGCGCGCTGCTCGTCTGGGGCGTGGCGCTCGTGGCATACGTTGGCTACAACGCCTTCAACCAGGTGCTGGCCGCACAGGCGCTGCACCAGCTCATCCCCGCCATCTCCGCGACCTCCGGAACCGCCATGGTGCTGTTCGCGCTGCTGGCGCTCGCGCTCGCCGTGGTCGGCTACGACAAGATCCACCTGGCGCAGCGTGGCTTCGCCTACCTCATGATCGTGATCCTGACGGTGTTCTCCGTGGCGGCGCTCTTCGTGCTGCGGCTGCCGGCCACGCAGTGGCAACTCGCCGGCTTCCGCGCGGTACCTTTTCTCGCGCAGTTGTTCGCCGCCGCCTCGTATCAGCTCTCCTGGTCGATCTACGTCTCGGATTACTCCCGCTACCTGCCGCGCGACGTCGGGGTACGCGAATCGTTCTGGTGGACGTATCTCGGGGCATTCGTCGGCGGCGCCTGGATGATGCTGGTCGGCAGCGTCGCGGCCGCCGCCGCCCCGCGGCTCGATGTCGCCGCCGCCATGCAGCAGGCGGCCGATGCGGTCGTGCCGGGGCTCGGCAAGACACTGCTGTTCGCCGCGCTCCTCGGCCTGGTCACCATCTCGTCGCTCAACTACTACGGCTCATCCCTCACGCTGCTCAGCGTGGCGGACACCCTGAAGCCGCTCCAGTGCACCGCCGGCAAGCGCATCGTGAGCCTCCTCGTGGCGTTCATAGCCAGCTGTGCCATTGCGGTGAGCTCCTCGGGCGACTTCGTCAACCGCTTCCAGGACCTCCTGGCGGTGCTCCTGTACCTGTTCACCCCCTGGACCGCGATCAATCTCGTGGACTTCTACGTGGTGCGCCGCGGGCACTATTCCATCCGCGAGATCTTCAACCCGAGCGGCATGTACGGGCGCTGGAACTGGCGCGGCCTCACCGCCTACCTCGTCGGCTTCATCGTCATGATCCCCTTCTTCAGCACCACGATCTACACCGGGCCGGTGGCACGGGCGCTCGGCGGCGCCGACATCGCCATGCTGGTGGGACTGCCGGTGGCGGCCGGCATTTATCTCCTCACCTGCCGCTCGATCGACCTCGAGCACGAGTGGCAGCGGGCGCGCGCGGCGGATGTCGGCCTGGAGCCGCACCCGGCCGCCGATGCCCAGCCGGTGTAAGGCCCGGTACCATCCGCGCATGCCCAAGATCGTCGATCACGCCCAGCGCCGCGATGAGATCGCGCTAGTCGCCTGCCGGGTGGTCGCGGCCCACGGCTTCGACCGCGCCAGCATGGTGCGCATCGCGCGCGAAGCCGGCTACACCACCGGCATGCTGGCCCACTATTTCGACAGCAAGCAGGACATCATCATTGCCGCGCTGCGACTGATCCTGCGACGCATCGATGAGCGCCTCAGCCGCCCGGCCCAAGGCGCGCCGCGCCCCGACCTACTGGAGCTGCTGCTCGAGGCGCTGCCGATCGATGCCCATCGGCACATCGAATGCGCTTTCTGGATCACCTTCTGGGGCCAGGTCACGGCGGACAAGCACCTGAAGCGTATCAACGCCTGGGTGCACCGTGAGTACCTGCGGCTGTTCGAGCGCTGTCTCGATGTGTCGTGGCAGGAGTGGCAGCAATGGCCAGCCGCGACGCGTGAGCAGCTGCTGCGGTCGCTCGTCACCTTCATCAACGGTCTCACCGCGAGCGCCGTGGCGAATCCCGGCGACTGGCCAGCGCAGAAGCAGATCGCGCAGCTGCGCCTGCAGATCGAGCTCCTGTACGCCTGGGCGCAAAGTGCCACCGGCACTGCGCGGGCCGCGGGCGCTTAGGGCTCATCGAATGAACTTCGTGTACTGCAGCGACACGGTGAGCGGCTGCAGCGTCGCCACCTGCGGGATGAGACTTCCGGCCTGACTGAACTGCGCATAGCCGATGTAACCGATGTCGCCGAGGTTTGGCTTGACGTTGAAGACGTTGCGGAAGTTGAGCGATAGCTCGTTCTGTCCACGGTCGACGCCAAAGCGCAGGTTCACCAGACCATAGCCCGGCCGGGTGGCAACATTGCCCGCCCCGCCGACGAGCAGCGATGTGCTGTTCCCCGTGTAGCTGTAGTCGGCCGTCACGAATCCCTCCGTGTCAGCGCTCAGCGAGTGTGTATACACAGCACCGACGAACGCCGTGAAGTCCGGAACGCCGCTGATCCGCGTGCCGGGCTGGATTCCCGGGTTGCCATTCTGGCCGACCAAGGCGAGATTGCCGGGGTCGGTTATGTCGCTCTTGGCAATACCGATGCCGGCGCGGAATTGCAGCTCCTGCGTCAGACGGCCGTTGGCTTCGATCTCGCCGCCCCGGATGCGCGCTTTGTTGCCGTTGACCTGGAGATAGAAACCGCACGGCAGTGCCGCCTGCTGTTGCAGGTCGCTCCACTCGATGTCGTAGGCAGCCGCCGAGAGCAGCACACTCGACGTTTGCACCTTCGTGCCGAGCTCATAGGTCCAGAGCGTGTCCGACTTGATGTGGGTGACATCCTCCACTGGGATGTTGGAAGAGCAACCCGGGAAGTTCGCCTGCGCGCCGCCGGCGCGAAAGCCCTTAGATGCCGAGGCATAGACCATGGTCGCCTCGGTCGCCTGCAGCTGCAGGGCGACTTTCGGATTGAAGCCGGACTGGCTGTTGGACTGCGGCGAGCTCGGCGTCGGGCCGCCGTTCAGGAAACCGTCGGCGGTGTAGTCGGCGGTTTGACTGAGCCAGTACTGCCGGCCCCCGAGTGTCAGGGTCCACTTATCCAGGAACTTGTAATACAACTCGCCGAAGATCGACTTGTCCTCTTCAGTGCCGGGGTTGGTCTGCGTCCAGATCTCGTCATTCGGCCAGGCCGGGCTCGTCACCGTGCAGGGGAACTGCGGACTCCCGAACGAACACGAGGTCGTGCCTGGCGCGGACAGGCCGTTGGCGTAG
>DASQRV010000207.1:0-9574 GCA_035642735.1 Steroidobacteraceae bacterium | reverse complement strand
TGCTGCGCACCAACCTCATGAGCGTCTACTGGGCCATCAAACGCGTGCTGCCGGCGATGCGCGAGCGCCGCGGTGGCAGCATCGTGGTCACCGGCAGTCTCGCCAGCGAGCGCGGCATGCCGAACAACGCCGCGTACGTCGCCTCGAAGCACGCCGTGCTGGGACTGGCGCGGGCGGCGGCGATCGAGGCGGCGGCCTGCAACGTGCGCGTCAACTGCGTGCTGCCCGGACTGATCGAGACGCCGATGCTCATGCAGCTCGACCCGGGCCGATCGGTCGAGGCGCTGCGCGAGCGGCTCGGCAGCAACGTGCCGCAGGGTCGCATCGGGACGGCGGATGAGCTGGCGGAGCTGGTTTGTTTCCTGCTGTCCGACCGCGCCAGCCACATCACGGCGCAGACCATCGCGGTCGACGGCGGCATCCTCGGCACTCTGACACCACGGTAGACGTCCATGACACTCAAGTACTATCACGCGGAGCCGCTCGCGAACTCGCTGAAGTCGATGATTCCGCTCATCGAGAAGGGTCTGCCGTGGCAGAGCATCTACGTCGACCTGCACAAGTTCGAGCAGCACGAGAGATGGTTCGTCGCCATCAACCCCGAAGGGCAGGTGCCGGTGCTCGATCACGACGGCGTCATCATCACCCATACCACCGTGATCAACGAGTACCTGGAAGACGTCTTTCCCGAGGTGCCGTTGCGGCCGCGCGATCCGGTGGGCGCGGCGCGCATGCGCTACTGGAACAAGTTCTGCGACGAGCAGGTGATGAACTACGTCTCCATGCACGGCTGGCATCGCATGGTCGGCATCATCGCGCGCAGCGTCGAGAGCGGCGAGTTCGAGCGCCTGATGGAGCGCATCCCGTTGCCTGACCAGCGCACGAAGTGGCGCACCGCCCGCTCGGGATTCAGCGAACGGGACCTGGCCCATGCGACCGAAAAGATCCTCTACGCGATCGACAAGGTCGAGAAGCAGCTCGGCGAGACGGCCTGGATCGCGGGCAACGACTACACCCTCGCCGACATCAACTTCTTCTCCATGTGTGGTGTGTCCGTGGAGCGCATGTTCCCGGAAATGGAGATCGGCAAGCGCTGTCCGCGGCTCATCGCGTGGGGGGAGACGATGCGGGCGCGCCCGGCGGTGAAGCGCGCGCTCGCCGGCGAGGATCGCACCGCTCCGGGCCTACGGACCTGGTCGGGGGCACGATGAGCACGACAAACAAAATGCGCGCCTGGCAGTTGCCGGCGGGCTGCACCTCGATCGATCAGGCCGCGCTCATCGAGCTGCCGCGGCCCGAGCCTGGCGCGGGCGAGGTACTGGTGCGCGTGCGCGCGACGTCGCTGAACTTCCGCGATCAGGCCATCGCGCTGGGGCACTACTTCGGCGGAGCGATCAAGGTGGCTGGCACGCCGCTCTCCGACGGCGCCGGAGTCGTGGAGGCGGTCGGTGCGGGGGTCAAGTCGCTCGTTACCGGCGATCGTGTGGCCGGCACCTTCTTTCAGGGTTGGCGCGATGGCCCGCCGCCGGCGGTGAAGGGGGACGCGCTCGGCTGCCCGCCCGCCCGCGGCATGCTCGCGGACTATGTCGCCTTGCCCGAGGCGGGCGTCGTAAGGCTCGCCAGCTCGCTCAGCTTCGAGGAGGCCGCGACGCTCCCCTGTGCCGGGGTGACCGCGTGGAATGCGCTGATGACGGGGGTGCGTCCGCTCGAGCGTGGCCAGTGGGTGCTGCTGCTCGGCACGGGTGGCGTGTCGCTGCTCGCCCTGCGGATCGCCAGGGCCGCGGGCGCGCGGGTCATCGTGACCTCATCGAGCGACGCGAAGCTCGCGCGCGTGCAGCTGCTCGGTGCCGACGCCACCATCAACTACAAGTCCGTGCCGCAGTGGGGAGTGAGGGCGGCCGAGCTCGCCGGCGGCACCCTCCACCACGTGGTGGAGGTCGGGGGCCTCGGCACGCTGGCGCAATCCATCCAGGCGATCGGCTTCGGCGGCGAAATTGCGCTCATCGGCGTGCTGTCGATGCAGGGGGAGGCGAACCCGATGCCGCTCATGGTCAAGGGCGCGAGCCTGCGCGGAATCTTCGTCGGCTCCGCCGCGATGGCGCGCGATCTGAACGCATTCGTGGACGCGCACCAGCTCAAGCCTGTCGTCGACCGCGTGTTCGATTTCACCGCGGCGAAGTCCGCCTACGCGTACCAGTCCTCGCGCGAGCTGTTCGGCAAAGTGGTGATCGCCAACCCCTGAACGACCGGCCAGGCATCGCCCTGACGCGCCACGGCGCGGCCGCGGCGTGTGCCAGGCCGATCGTTTGTGTCACTTACAAAATGCGATATCATGCAACGGCCAGCAATGGGGGATCGATAATGGCGGCGCGCAATCTGGAAGAGATCCTGGCGAAGACCGGGAACACCGTGGAGATGCTGCGCAACTCGCAGCTCGGCGCCTACGTCTACCCGGTGGTCGCGGCGGAATTCAGCAACTGGCGCAGCGAGCAGTGGGCGTGGCAGCACAGCGCCGTGCTCTTCGACCAGACGCACCACATGGTGAACCTGTACGTGCGCGGCCGGGACGCGCTCAGGCTGTTCAGCGATACGGCCATCAACTCGATGGCCGGCTTCACCGTGAACAAGGCCAAACAGTATGTGCCGACGACGCCCTACGGGCACGTGATCGGCGACGGCATACTCTTCCACCTCGCGGACGAGGAGTTGCTGTACGTCGGCCGCGCACCGGCCGCCAGCTGGCTGCGCTACCAGGCGGCGACCGGCGGTTACGAGGTCGACGTCGAGCTCGACGATCGCTCACCGATGCGGCCGATGGGTAAGCCCGTCATCCGCAGCGTGTGGCGCTTCCAGATCCAGGGACCGAAGGCCTGGGCAATCATCGAGAAGCTCAATGGCGGTCCGCTCGAGCAGCTGAAGTTCTTCAACATGTCGACCATGAAGATCGCCGGCCGCACCGTGCGGACGCTGCGGCATGGCATGTCGGGCGCGCCGGGGCTGGAGATCTGGGGACCGTACGCCGAGCAGGAAGAGATCCGTGCCGCGATTCTCGACGCCGGCCGGGAATTCGGCATGCTCCCCTGTGGCAGCCGTGCCTATCCGTCCAACACGCTGGAATCCGGCTGGATTCCCTCGCCGCTGCCGGCGATCTACACCGGCGAGAAGCTCGAGCCCTACCGCCAGTGGCTCGGTGTGGACAGCTACGAGGCGACCGGCTCGATCGGCGGCAGCTTCGTCTCCAGCAACATCGAGGACTACTACCTCAATCCGTTCGAGCTCGGCTACGGCCCGTTCATCCGCTTCGATCACGAGTTCCACGGTCGTGAGGCGCTGCAGAAGGTGAAGCCGGAAACCCAGCGCAGGAAAGTGACCCTCGCCTGGAATGCCGAGGACATGGCGAAGATCACCGGCTCGCTCTTCAACCCGGAAGGCAAGCAGTACAAGTTCTTCGACGTTCCGCTCGCCAACTACGCCTCGGCGAACTACGACCGCGTCATCGATGCCGATGGCAGGACCGTGGGCCTGTCGATGTTCACCGGCTACAGCCACAACGAGAAGCAGGCGCTCAGTCTCGCCACGATCCAGCCGGAGATTCCGCACGGCACCGAGCTGCGGGTGGTGTGGGGAGAGGAGAACGGCGGCACGCGCAAGCCCACCGTCGAGCCGCACCAGCAGCTCGAAGTGCGCGCCATCGTGAGCCCCATACCGTACAGCCGCGTGGTGCGCGAAACCTACAAGCAGGGGTGGCGCCAGCGCGGCGGCACCTGAAGCAAACGCGGCACTCAAGCGACGGCACCCGGCACGACCGTATGAAAGCCGTTGCCTCCGCACCCGGACTCACGCCGGTCGTGCTGCCGGCACGCACGATCGAGCCTCCCACGACGATCAGCGCCGCGGCCCGCGCGGCGCTCGCCGAGAGCGCCCGCATGCCGCCCATGTCGCGTCCCGCGCCGGGCGATCTCGAGGGCTGGCGACGCGCCAAAGAGGCGAGCGAAGCGTTCTGGGAGCCGCTCGTGGCGCAGATGCTCGCCGCGTGCCGCTGCCGCATCGACACAGAATGCATTGCAGGCGTCACGACCTACCGCTGCACGGCGGCGGAAGCGAACGACCCGACGCAGCCGCTGTATCTGTATTTCCACGGTGGCGCCTTCGTCTTCGGCGCCGGTCGATTTGCGATGGCGGTCGGCGCGAAAGCCGCCGATGAGCTTCGGCTGACGACGCTGTCGGTCGATTACCGCACGCCTCCGGAGGACCCCTTTCCCGCGGCTCTCGAGGATGGCTTTGCCGTCTACGAGGCGCTGCTCGCCGGCGCCGGGGAACGAAGGATCGTGATCGGTGGCGAGTCGGCCGGCGCCAACCTGGCCGCGGCGGTGACGCTCCTGATTCGCGATCGCGGGCTGCCGCCGCCAGCCGCCGTGGTGCTGCTGACACCGGAGGCCGACCTGACCGAGGCGGGCGATAGCTTCCGGACCAACGAGCTGCTCGATGTCACGCTCAAGACCGGGCTGCCCGAGTGCAACGCGCTCTACGCGGGCGGACATGCGTTGACGGATCCCTACGTGTCTCCTCTTTTCGCCGACTTCGGCCGGGGCTTTCCGCCGACCCTCGTTCAGTCCGGGACGCGTGATCTCTTCCTGTCCAACTCCGTCCTCATGCACCGCAAACTGCGGCGCGCCGGTGTCGAAGCGGAGCTCCACGTTTGGGAAGCCATGCCGCACGCGGGATTCGGCTTCGGCGCAGTCCCGGAGAACGCCGAGATCGGCGCGGAAGTCCGGCGCTTCATCGCCAGGCACTGCGGGGTTCGGAAGAATCCATGAGCGGGCAGGACCCGGGCTCCAGCGACGACACCTGGTTCTCGAGCGAGCAGCTCGCGGGCCTCGAGCGCGCCGCTGCGGCGGACACGCTGCGGGCCGCCGTACCGACACGCAACGTCTCGAACGGCGAGTACGTGCCGTTCGCCCAGACGCGTGCACAGCGCCAGGTCGAGGCGCGCCTCAGCGCACTCGCGGAGGCCGCCGCGAGCCGGCTTGGTCTCTCGCGGCGGCGCTTTCTTACCGGTGCGGGTGGCATGGCGGCGTCGTTCGTCGCGATGAACGAGGTGTTCGGCCGCTTCTTCGATGTGAGTCCGATCGAGCTCTTCGAGCCGGCGGCGGCGGCCGAGCGCTCACCCCCGGCGGATCTGTTCGTGTTCGACGATCAGCTGCACATGGTGCGCGACAGCCAGGGTGCGGCCGGCCAGCCGCTGCGCGCCGCTTCCCAGGGCAGCGGTGCCGCGAGCAGCGCGGCGGGCTTCAAGGCGAACCCCTTCAACCCCGAGGGCTTCCCCGACGAGCTCGGCACTCCCTGGTCGGCCTGGACCGACTCGCTGCGACAGACTCCCAACGTCGGCAGCGACTTCATGCTCACCTCGCTCGTGAAGGACGTCTACCTCGACAGCGGCGTCACGGTCGCGGTGCTGAGCAACGCGCCCCTCGGGCTCTTCATGCCCCCGGGCGCGGCTGCGGGAATCCCGCCGCGCACCATGGCTGAGTCGTTGTCGTCGGAGATCCTGACCGGCTATCAGACCGCGGCGGTGCGCGACTTCGTCAACCGCATCGCCGGCTCGACGCGCATGCTGGCCCACGGTCAGTTATATCCCGGAAAAAACAACCTCGAGTTCATGCAGCGCCAGATCGAGGAGTGCCGTCCGGACTCGTGGAAGGGCTACACCATCGCGTTCTCCGCCAAGAACAACGACGACCCGACCCGGGGCATGGAGCGCTGGAGCCTCGATGACGAAGCGGTCGCTTATCCGACGTACGAGCTGATCCGCCGCAACCGCGCACAGCTCAAGGAGCGGCCCGGGTTCTTCAACATCTGCATTCACAAGGGCCTGACGACGCTCGGTGACCCGTCCGACCCGGCGAGCGACCAGGCTGCCATGGGCAACCCCAACGACATTCCGCGGGCGGCGCGCGACTGGCCGGAATTCAACTTCATCATCTACCACGCCGCGTGGGCACCGCTGTTCTTCGGCCAACAGTCGCTGCGCGCGGTGCGCGAGGGCCACCTGCTGAACGGTGTGCCGGACGTGCAGTGGGTCACGCGCATGGTGCAGCAGTGCGCACAGCTGCCGAACGTGTACGCCGAGCTCGGCACGACTTTCGCCGCGACCGTGACGACTTTCCCCACGGTGTGTGCCCACATCCTCGGCCAGCTGTTGAAGTACTGGGGCCCCGAGCGGATCGTGTTCGGCTCCGACTCGCTCTGGTACGGGGCGCCGCAGTGGCAGATCGAGGCGCTGTGGCGCTTCCAGATCCCGGAGGCGATGGCGCGGAAGTACGGCTACCCGCGCCTCGATGAGAGTGCCCGGCGCAGGATCCTCGGGCTCAATTCGGCGCGCCTCTACCGGCTCGACGCCCCGGCAGGGATTTCGCCGGCCGGCCCCTACAAGCCCGTGCCGCGGGATTTCGAGGTGCGCGTGCCGGCGCAGCTGCGCGCCACGCTCGCCGATGCTCCCGGGTCGCATCAGGGCACGCAGGGTTCCCGGCAACTCTCCGGGCCGGACCGGCTCGCGCGGCTGCGCAGCGATTACCGCGCCGCCGGCGGCAGCGCCGACAACCTGCGGCGCGGCTGGGTCGCGCGCGGGTAGGGGGGTGCTTCAGCTCACTCGCCGAAGAAGTTCAGCTCGAGCAGCACCTGGTTCGGGTCGAGCACGAAAATCTGCCGCAGACCCACTGCCGCCACATCGTTCAGCTGGTGGCCGATGCCGCGCCGGTTGAGCCGCGCGAGCACCTCCGCGTACCCCGAGCAGCGCAGCGCCACGTGATGCAGCGCCCCGGTCGGGCCGGCGCGCACCTCGCGGTCGTAGGCCCGCGGACACTCGAGGGTGTTGATGTGCAGGATGGCCCGGCCGGACTCGTCGTACATCCAGCGCGCATTCTCGTGGGTGAGTGGCGGCGGCCCGTCGCGCGGCTCGAGCTCGAGGAGCTCCGCATAGAAGCGCACGGTGCCCTCGAGGTCCGCCGTGATGATGTTGACGTGATCGAGCGCCCCGACGCGCACCGTCAGGCCTCTTTGAGTCCGCGGCGCTGCTTGCGGTAGCTCTCGCGGCGCGTCTTCTCGAAATCGATGCGCTGCGCGTGGCCGGGGTCGACGGGATAGTCGCGGAAGTCAGCGAGGATCTCGCCGAACAGCTCGCTCAGCTCGTCCTTGAACTCCGGGTGCGGGAAGATGTGGAAGCGGTCCTCGCGCATCGCTTCCAGCACGCGCGCGGCAATCACGTCCGGCTCCATGCCGAACTCGTGCACCTGTGCCAGGCGCTGTACGAACTCGGTATTTACCGGCCTGGCGCCGGCCTTCAGCGCCTCCGGCCGGATCTCATCCGAGGCGTAGATGTAGGACTTGACCAGCCCGGGGCACAGCACCGAGACGCCGATGCCGTGCGGTGCGAGGCTGGCGCGCAGCGATCCGGAGAGTCCGCGCACCGCGAACTTGGTGGTGTTGTAGATGCCGCAGGTGCCGGCGGCGAGCAAGCCCGCCATCGAGGCGGTGTTCACCACGTAGCCGCCCTG
The DNA here is from genome assembly GCA_035642735.1 of Steroidobacteraceae bacterium. Lineage (GTDB taxonomy): Bacteria > Pseudomonadota > Gammaproteobacteria > Steroidobacterales > Steroidobacteraceae > 13-2-20CM-66-19. The sequence goes on along the minus strand of DASQRV010000207.1, from coordinate 2,021 downwards.
CCTGGCGCGGATCATGCGCGGCACGAAGGTCATGACGCCGTTGATCGGGCCGTGGAGGTTCACCCCCATGATCCAGTCCCAGTCGTCGTAGCTCGACTCCTCGATCGACTGGAACAGGTTGACGCCGGCGTTGTTGAAGAGCAGCGTGACGACGCCGAACTTATCTTCCACGGCATCGGCGGCCCGCGCGAGGTCAGCGCGCGAGGACACATCCACCTCGACGCCCATCGCGCGCGGGTTGTCGAGCGCCTCGAGCGCCTTGTCGATGGAAGCGCGGCGGATGTCGGCGATGGCGACGTTGCAGCCTGCCGCGAGCAGCGCCCGCACCAGCCCGATGCCGACGCCGTTCGCGCCGCCCGTGACGAACGCCGTGCGGCCCGCAAAGTCCTTCATGTCTTGCCTCGCTTGCCGCGCTGGTGGCGTGCAGTCTCCGCCGCGTGGATCGGATTGCGGAACAGGAAGCCGAAGGTGCGCTTGTACTCCTCGTTCTCGGGCAGCTCGGGTACTGCTGCGCACATTGCCTCGGCGCGCTCGGCGACGCCCTGGCGGAACTCGCTGTGCGTCAGGATGAAGAGCTCGTCGTTCAGGATTCCCTGCAGCACCCGCGCGCCGATCTCCTCCTTGGTGCGGAACAGGTGAAAGAAATCGGTGTTCTGCCGGCGGCGCTTGTCGGCTTCGGCATAACCGGTGGTGGCGAGCGCCGCCGGACGGGTCCGGTGCGCCTCGGCGATGTTCGACTGCACCGCGCCCGGGCAGAAGGCCGAGCAGACGATGCCGCGCGACTCGAGCTCGGGGCGCATGCACTCCATCATGCTGAGCACCGCGCCCTTGGAGGTGCCGTAGATGGTGGCGCCGCCGTGGGGCACGAGCCCGGACATGGAGGAGGTGTTGACGATGTGGCCACCCTCGCCGTGCTTGAGCATGCGCGGCAGGAGGGTGACGATGCCATTGACGACGCCACCCAGGTTCACCCCGAGCACCCAGTCCCAGTCGGCAAAGGTCGCCAGCTCGGTCGGTCCGACCACGGCCACGCCGGCGTTGTTACAGAGCAGGTGGATCTTGCCGAAACGCGCCTCGGCCGCGTCCGCGGCACGCGCGTAGGCCGCGCGGTCGGTCACGTCGAGCTTCAGCGCCAGTACCCGCTCGGGCGCGCCGAGCTCGGCGCTCGCTTGCGCGAGATGGTCCTCGCGGATATCCGCGATCACGACGTTCATCCCGGCCCCGAGCAGGGCCTTGGCAATGCCGAGCCCGATGCCGCTCGCGCCTCCGGTCACGAATGCGGTCTTGCCTGGCAGGTTCTGCATGCCGCGGTTCCCCCATGTGTCGAGCGGTGGCGCGCCCGCCGCTGCGGCACGCCAGGCGCGCTCACAAAGCGCTGGACAAAACGCCCTGAGTCATATTGTATCTAACACATACAGTCTGGCGCTGGCAAAGCGCAGCGCGCGAGGGGGACACGATGGTCGCAGAAGTGCCCGCAGGTACGGGTGCCGTGGCGGATGCCAGATCCACGGCGGCGGGTGCGACGACGCCGGTGGCGGCTGCCGCCGCGCAGGCGCAGGGATGGCCCGCGCGCAGCGCGGCCTATTACGGGCTGTTCGTGATCATTCTCGCCACGGCGCTGAATTTCCTCGACGCCCAGATCTTCAACATGCTGGCGCAGACCATCAAGGCCGACTTTCGCCTGACGGACGAGCAGCTCGGCTTCCTGCTGGGTCCGGCCACGATCCTCTTCTACGTTTTCGTGGGCATTCCACTCGCGTACCTGGTGGACATCTTCCCGCGCAAGTACGTCCTCGCCGCAGGCATCACTTGCATCGGCGGCATCACCGCGCTCGGCGGGCTCGCACAGAACTTCGTGCAGCTGTTCCTGAGCCGCATGCTGGTCGGCGCCGGCGCCTCGGCCCATGCCCCGGGCTCGTACTCGATGCTCGCGGACTACTTCCCGCCGGCGAGGCTGCCGCGTGCCATCGGCTTCCTGCAGCTCGGCTTCATCAGCGGCAATGCGGGCGGCGTCTACCTCG
>DASQRV010000206.1:0-2956 GCA_035642735.1 Steroidobacteraceae bacterium | reverse complement strand
CGCGGCCGCGGAAAAGGACTACGCGGCTTCCGCCCACGACGGCACCCCAGGTGGCGTCTACACACAGAAGCTGGTCAGCTCACCGGGCAAGCAGGATGGACTTTACTGGCAGAGCCCGCCGGGACAGCCGCCGAGCCCCGCAGGCCCGGGGCTCGCGGCAGCCAATGCCGAAGGCTACGCGGTCACCGGTACCCTCGCTAACCCTTATCACGGCTACCTGTTCCGGATCCTGACTTCGCAGGGACCCGAGGCAGAAGGCGGAGCGCGCGACTATCTCGTCGATGGCAAGCTCAGGAACGGATTCGCTGTGCTGGCGTACCCCAGTGCCTACGGTGCGAGCGGCGTGATGACCTTCGTGGTCAATCTGGATGGTGTCGTGTGGCAGCGAGATCTCGGCAAGGACACCGCGCAGGCTGCTGCGGCGATCCAGCAGTTCAATCCCGACGCGAGCTGGACGCCGCTGGCCCCCGAAGGTTGAGCGTCCAGCACGCCTACTTCACCGTGTAGCCCTTGCCCTCCATGCATGCGGTGAATGCCTTGTTGTAGGTGGCCTTTTGCTGCGCGATCGCCGCCTGGGCCTGCTGTTCGGCGGCAGCCTGCTCCTGTTGCTGTTGCGCAGCGGCTTGTCGCTTGGCGTTGCGCTTTGCGGCGCCACCCGCCATCGTGCCGACCGCTGCACCAACGGCGGCGCCCCCGCCGGCATCGCCGGTGATCGCGCCAACGATGGCACCGCCGGCCGCGCCGCGCGCGGCACCCCTCGCTCGCGATCCGTTGCCCGCGTTGGCGGCTTGCTCCTGTGACTCCTGTGACGGCTGAGCCGGAGCCGGTGGCTTGATGTTCGTCGGATCGATGCCGGTCTGCGACTTGGCCCACCCATAGCAGGCGCCTTCATCCGTCGACTGCTGGGTGGCTGTCTGGTTCTTCGCCGGAAACACGAAAAGCCCGAGACTGGATGACAGCGATTGCTGGCCGGCTGCCGCGGGCGCTGGCGCTGCCGCAGACTGCGGCGGTGTCGCCGGAGCCGACTGCTGCGAATACGCGGCGGAGCTGACGAGCGCACTGAGTACCAGCACGACCGGAGTGTGCAGGGGCTTTGGTGAATTTGGCATGGCAGCTCCTCCGCGAGGATGGCGTCCCGGATGAGCCCCTTCTAGCCACTCGAGGGCTCGCCGTACATGGGACTCTGGTCCCATGTACCGGGCAAGGGGTATCGCAGTGCGGTCCATGCGGAACCGCGAGCACGACGGAGCCCTGGCCGCTCATCCAGTGCCATCGCCGTCGCGCTCCTGGTCGGCGCACAGCGGGTACGTCGAATGCCGCTCGTGGAGCACCCGCAAGGCCCGCGTGCATACTGCCCGCGTGATACAGGCCCAACTGTTCGCCGCGTCCCCCGCCGGGCCGCCGGGGTTCACCTACGCCCCGCAGTTCCTCCGCGTTGCGGAGGAAGCGCGGCTGCTCGAGGTCATCTCCACGTTGCCGTTCGAGGAAGCGCAGTACAAGGAATGGCGGGCGCGGCGCCGGATCGTGAGCTTCGGCGGCCGCTATGATTTCACTCACCAGGAGCTCACGCCAGGGCCACCCATCCCAGAGTTCCTCGAGCCCTTGCGGGCACGACTTGCCGACTGGGCCGGAATTCCGGAGCAGCGTATCCGGCACGCGATGATCGCCGAGTACCGCCCGTCGACGCCGCTCGGCTGGCACCGGGACGTGCCGCAGTTCGAGGACGTGATGGGTGTCTCTCTCCTCGGCCACGCGCGACTTCGCTTCCGTCCCTGGCCGCCCGCATCCGGGCAGCGCTCCACCTGGAAGATCGATCTCGAGCCGCGCTCGGCGTACCTGCTGCGCGGCCCGGCGCGGTGGCAGTGGCAGCACGCGGTGTCACCGACCCGGGAGCTGCGATATTCGATCACCTTCCGGACCCGTAACGCGCACCTGCCGAGCGCCTGAGGCGGGGCGATGGCCGCACGCCGCAGCGAGTCGCCACTCGGGTCCTCGCCCGCGGCGGCAGCCCTGCAACGCGAGCTGCGTCGCCGGCTGCACTGGCACCTGTACGACGAGTCCGGCGTGACTCCGGCGGGCGCCGCGATCTACTCACTCGCGGATCCGCGCGAGGCGCGCGTCAGCCGCTACGTCGGGCAGACGGCGCAGCCGGCGCGCCGGCTGATGCAGCACCTGCGCACCGCGCGGCTGTGGCTGCCCGATGAGACCCCCTGGTGGATTGAGGCACCGCGACTGCGACCGCTGTATCACTGGATCAGAGAGCTCCATAGCCAGGAGGGACGACTGCCGGTGATGGTCGTGCACGCCTGGGTCGACACGCAGCACGCGCAGTGTGCCGAACGCAACTACATCCGAGTCTGCCTCGCGCGACAGCTGCCGCTGCTCAACGTCGCGATATGTCAGATGTCGAGCGGGGACGCGGCGGCGACGCGATGAACGTGACCTGAATGCGCCGCAAATGCGTGACGTCCGTCCGCATCGAGTCCGCAGCAGGCAGGTAGGCTCGTACGCGCTGTCGGCAATCACGGTCACACGCTTGCTAGCCGGGTCTGCGGCAGACATCTCACTTACCGGGAGGAGTGTCCACTATGTCCAATCCTTATGACAACGCGACCGAGCGCGTGTCCGTGCTCGGACCCACGCTGCACTTCAAGGGCGAACTGCATGCCGATGAAGAGCTGCTGATCAAAGGTCGTATCGAAGGCTCGATCACCCATTCACAGCGCGTCACGGTCTGTCCCGAGGGCACGGTCACCGCTAACGTGCGTGCCCAGATGATCGTGGTCGAAGGAACGGTCACCGGCGATCTCCAGGCGGCGAAGTCGGTGATGGTCAAGGAGACCGCGCGCTTGCGCGGCAATATCACCGCGCCGAACGTGAGCATCGTGGAAGGTGCGCACTTCAACGGCGGTATCGACATGGAGAAGAGGATGGCGGGTGTTGAGTCGGCCAGCGC
>DASQRV010000205.1:0-7885 GCA_035642735.1 Steroidobacteraceae bacterium | reverse complement strand
CGCGGGCAAAGTCGCGCTGCCGGCGCGCTTCGAACATCTGCAGCGTGGTGATGACGGTTGCCCCGATGAGGACGAACAGCGTGAGCAGCACGCCGAGGACTCCGCCCCAGTGCCGTTGGGCGAACTTGTGCGCCACGTAGGCGCGCGTCGCGGGCCGCGCCTGCACCGGGAAATTTCCCAGCAACGCGCGGATGTCGGCGGCGAATTCGGCCGCCGTCGCGTATCGGTGCGCCGGGTCGCGGTTGAGCGCCTGCGCAATGATGGCGTCCACGTCGCCGCGTACACGACGCCGCTCCGCGGCGCCGGCGATGCGCGTGGATGCGGGCGGCGGCTCATCGGTCAGCGTCGCCCGCACGAGCTGCGTGGGCGTCGCATCGCTCGAACCGTACGGATGCTGGCCGGTGACCAGCACGTGCAGCAGTACGCCGAGCGCGTAGACATCGCTGGCCGGCGAGACGGGCTCGCCCCGCAACTGCTCGGGGGCGGCGTAACCCGGTGTCAGAGCCTGGGCGCCCTCCGCCGGCGGCCCGGGCTGCGATTCGCGCAACGGCTGCAGTGCCGCTACGCCGAAGTCGAGGAGCTTCACTGCCCCATCGGGCGTCACCAGCACGTTTGACGGCTTCAGGTCACGGTGCACGACGAGCTGTGCGTGCGCCTGCGCAACGGGGTCCAGCACGCCGAGAAACAGCCGCAGCCGCGCGGCCAGCGGGAGCTGGCACACGGTGCAGTAGCGGTCGATACGCTCGCCCGCGACGTACTCGAGAATCAGGTACGGCTGGCCGTTGTCGCGGACGCCGGCATCGAACAGCCGCGCGATGTGCGGGTGCGAGAGCCGCGCCAGCAGGCTCGCTTCGTGTCGGATCTGTTCAGCGGCATCCCGCCCTAGACCGCGGCGGTCGAGCAACTTGATGGCTACGCTGCCTTCGAACTTGCCATCGCTGCGCCGCGCCAGCCATACGCTTCCCATTCCGCCGCGTCCGAGCAGCCGTTCGATGGCGTACTGACCGATCTGCTGCCCGGCCAGCGACTCCTCGTTGCGCAGCGGCGAACGCTCGAGGAAGCCCGAGGCGCGGTTCACCGCGTGCAGCGCCAGCAACTCACGCAGCTCGGCGGCGAGCAGCGGCCGGGCCGACCCGAGCGCCGCCAGCCAGGGTTCGCGCTCCCGCGGATCGAGCTCGAGCGCCTGATCGAGGTACGGGGACACCTCGGCCCACCGGTTGCTGTTCGGTTTCGTCATCGATCCACATCCTCGGCGGGCGGGGCATCGTGCCCGCCGATGTGCCACCGCAGGAGGATGCGGGCCTTGTCCCAGTCGCGTTGTGCCGTGCGCTCGGAGACACCCTGCAGCTGAGCGATCTCTGCGAAGGAGAAGCCACAGAAGAACTTGAGGTCGACGAGCTGCGCCAGGCGCGGGTCTACGGTACCGAGTGCTTCGAGTGCCTCGGCGATGCCCTCGATCTCGCCCTCTGCGGCGGCGGCGGCGGGGAGCTCGGTGGGGAGCGAGGTGATCTCGAAGGCCCCGCCGCGCTTCTGTGCACGGCGGGCGCGGACGTAGTCGATGAGGAGCCCACGCATCGCTCGCGCAGCGTACGCCAGGAAACGTGCGCGGTCGGGGAACACATTGCCGGGGCGTCCCGAAAGATTCAGGTAGGTCTCGTGCAGCAGCGTCGTCGGACTCATGGTGAGAAATGCGTTGCGCCGAAGCTCACGCTGCGCGATGCGGTGCAACTCGCGGTACAGCACGGCGAACAGCTCCTCGCGCGAGGCGGTATCGCCCCGTTCCGCCGACTGAATGAGCCGCTCGAGCTGCTCCGGCAGCATGCGAGTCCCTGCACGGAGGGTTTTTCCCCATTCAGCATGCCCAATCGTTCTCACGCTGACAATCCGGTGGCGCGCGTAGCGGAGGGCTGCGCGCGCTGTCGTTTGCCGGCGGCCGAAAACGATTTTGAGGGGATGGGGTCGCGAAGTTGCTCCCACCATGTCGCGCTCCCTGGCGAGCGGGTGGCCGTCGCCGCGTGATGGCTCGTCGGTGGCGTCTCCCGGTCAGGAAATTCGATTAGTGGGATAAGCGCGGCAGTGGGCCGCGCGATTCGGGAGTAACTCATGCTGAAGAAGACGAGCGCCGCCGTCCTCGGAGTGGTGGCTGCGGCAGCGATGGTCCCGGTGCTGGGAGGCGCACGCGATGATCCGCAAGGCACTGGCGTGCAGTTCGCCGAGGACCCGAGCGGCGTGTTGGGGACCGTCAACCTGAGCGGACCCACCCACACCGATGGTCCGTTCTTCCAGAGCCTCGGCACCAATGGCCGCAGCTGCTCCACCTGTCATGTCGCCGGGCAGGCCTTCAGCTTCAGTGCCGCCGGTGCGCGCGAGCGCTTCGAGCAGAGTCAGGGGCGCGATCCCTTGTTCGCTGCTGTCGATGGGGCCAACTGCACGACGGTGCAGCCGGGGGATCCCGCCGGACACAGCCTGGTGGTGCAGAACGGCCTGATCCGCGTCGGCTTGAAGCTGCCCGCAAACGCCCAGTACACCATCAGCGTGGTGCATGACCCTTACGGCTGCGCAATTACTGCGGATCCCAATGGCGGCCAGCCGACGGTCTCTGTCTATCGGCGCCCGCTGCCGACGACCAACCTCGTGTTCCTGAGCACGGTGATGTTCGATGGACGCGAGACCCTCGCGCCGCTCAACAACGGCCAGACGTTTCAGCCGAATCTCATCGCCGACCTCACGCACCAGGCCACCGACGCCACCCTGATCCATGCGCAGGCCGCACAGCCGCCGACGGCGGCGCAGCTCGCCGGGATCGTCGGGTTCGAGATGGGCCTGTTCACCGCGCAGGCCCGCGATCAGCGGGCGGGCCAGCTCGCGGCACGCGAGGCGCAGGGTGGTCCCTTCCATCTCGCCAATCAGCCCTACTACCCCGGCATCAACGACTCGCTCGGCGCGGACCCGACTGGCAAGGCGTTCGACAGTACCGCGATGACGCTGTTTGCTCCCTGGGGCAATCTGCACGGGGCTGACGATGGCGAGGCCGAGCGCCGCGACGCCGCACGGCGCGCCATCGCGGCCGGTGAGCAGCTCTTCAACTCCGCTCCGCTGCAGATCACGAACGTTCGCGGCCTGAACGACAACGCGGCGCTCGGCAAGCCGCAGTCGTTCGTCGGTCACTGCACGAGTTGCCACGACACGCCCGACGTCGGCAATCACTCGCTGCCGCTGCCGCTCGACATCGGCACGGCGCACACCCCGCTCCCGGGGATGGAGAGCGATCCGGCCATCGGCGCCGCCGTTGCGCAGCTCTCGATGCCGGACCTGCCCGTGTACCTGATCAGTGGCTGCCCGAACCCCTTCGCGCGCGGCGAGCCGGAGTCCTTCTATACGAGCGACCCGGGCAAGGCTCTCATCACCGGGCAGTGCAGCGACTTCAATCGCATCAAGGGACCGGTACTGCGTGGACTCGCAGCCCGTGCCCCGTACTTCCACAACGGGGCAGCCGCAAACCTGGGCGAGGTGGTGAACTTCTACGACCAGCGCTTCGGCATGCAGCTCACCGAAGAGCAGAAGTCCGAGCTGGTCGCGTTCCTCAACTCACTCTAGGGCGCGGGCGGCGCAGTGATGGCGGCGTGTGGGACGCCGCCATCCTGCTCAGGCAGTCGGTCAGGTGACCACTTTGTCGTAGATGAATAGCACGATCAGTGCGCCGAGCACCGACATCACGATGCCCGCCGGATGGACCGGGGTGCCCTCCGGAGGCTTGTTGAACAGGCGCGCGATGAATCCCCCGACGAAAGACCCGATGATACCGAGGACTCCCGTCAGGACGATTCCCATGTGAGCGGCGCCCGGGTAGATCAGCTTGGCGATCACGCCGACGACGATTCCGATGATGAACATCCATAGATAGTGCAGCAAGGTCGTTTCTCCTGTTGTCGTCAGTTAGTTGTTGTCCTCAGTGTCTTGTTCTCCCTTGACTGGTCCCTTCGACGGGGGATTCTAGCGGCAGCGTGTGACGGACGGTAGCGGGCCGGTGTTGAACAGCGCGAGCGCAGACTCGGCCGCCTGTTGACCGGCCTTCAGGTCCCACGTGTCTCGCATAGGAACAGCTGAGCTGGCGGGAAGTTCCGTCGCTCGAAACTGCGCCGCACATCGCCGAAGGTCCGCTGCAGCGCAGGGAGAGCCCGGGCGGTGAACTGGTAGACGAGAAACGCTCCACCGGGCTCGAGCGCCGCGCGGCTCTTCACCGCGATGTCGGCGCGCAGCGGATCCGGCATGCTGCCGAGTGGAATGCCGGAGATGATGTAGCGCGGTGCCGGGAGTGCGAGCCGCATCAGAACCGGCTGCACCTCTGTGGCGGAGTCGTGCACGACGTGCAGCCGCGGATCCGGCAAGGTCTTTTGCAGGAAACGCACGAAGTCACGATTCGTCTCGATGGCGACGAGCCGGGCATCGCTGCGCATACGACGCAGGATCTCGCCGGTGAACGTGCCGATACCCGGCCCGTATTCGACGATCACGCGGGCACGGCCCCAGTCGATCGGCTCCAGCACCAGGTCCACGAGAAAGCGCGAGCTCGGGATGATCGAGCCGAGCATGTTCGGATGACGCAGAAAGTGGCTCGCGAACAGCAGCGCTTCGCTCAAGGGCTTGCGCGGCGATGACGGCGATCGGGCATGTTCCGGCATGACAAAACCTCCTGATCAGGATGGCAGCGTGCGTTGATCGGTCACTGCGGCGCTCCGGTCCACTCTGCGCTCATCCTCCACAGCGACTCCTGCAGCTCGACGTCGTTGGCGAGTGGCGAGGCGACACGAGGAAGTTGGTACTCGTCGAAATAGCGGCCCGTCATGCCGGCGACGCTCTGCTCGAGCGCCAGGTAGACAGTGGTGCGCGCGCCGCGCTCGGCATCGAACATCACCCGGGTGATGAGCGGCTTGATGACCCGCAGCCATCGCGGCAGGAGATTGGTGGCCACGACGCCTGGGTGCAGGCAGTTAACGGTAATGTCGGTGCCCGCCATGCGGCGCGCGAGCGCGAACGTATGCATGACGTTGGCGAGCTTCGACTGCGCGTAGGCGGCGGTGGCCCCGTAGCGGGCACGCGCGTTGGTGACCGCGGCGAGGTCCAGCCGGCCGCGGTAGTGGATCCGGGAAGCGACCATGACGATGCGCGCCGCCTTGTCGAGGTGATCCGACAGCAGGGCGGTGAGCAGGAAGGGACCCAGGTGGTTGGTCGCGAACGTGAGCTCGAAGCCCTCGGCCGAGGTGCGGCGGCGTGTGCTCACCATGCCGGCGTTGTTGACCAGGAGCCCGATCGGCGGGTAGTCGCGGCGAACTGCGGCCGCGGCCTCCCGCACGGAGGCGAGCGAGGAGAGATCGCAGCGGACCACCTCGACCCTGGCGCCAGGCGCGTGCCGCCGGATCTCATCGCCCACGGCACCTGCGGCCATCACGTCGCGGCACAGCATGACGACGCTTTTGCCGGCGCACGCGAGCTCGCGGCTCGTCACGCGCCCGATACCGTGGGTGGTTCCGGTGATGACCGCGAGCTCGCTCACGATTCCCTGCCCGCAATACTCAGCAGCGGCTGGCCCATGCGGATCACGCTACCCTGGCCCAGTCCGGGAGCCAGCACCACACCGGGTGGCGCGAAGGCGATCATGGTCGAGCCGTGCTGGAACCAGCCCATCTCTTCGCCTTTGCACAGCGTGGCGTCGCAGGGAATGGTGTTAGGTCCGCGGTACTTGAGATGCAGCAGCACGTCCGCGCAGTGCAGCCGGATGCTCGCCACCAGGATGGCGGCGACCGGCACCAGCGTGATCAGGTGGTCCGACTCGCTCAGCCGGCAGCGAATGATGGCGCGTTCGTTCTTGCAGAAGAGATTCTCGACGCGTCGCAGCGCAATTGGATTGACGTTCCAGGTGTCTCCGGAGACGTAGGTCACCCGCTCCACGCGGCAGTCATAGGGTGCATGGAAGCGGTGATACATGCCGGAGGTGAGGCGCAGCGTCACGAAGGAGCCGTTGAGATAGTTACTCGCCAGCTCCTCATCGCCCAGAAGATCCATGAGCGTATAGGGAAAACCCTTGGCCTGAAGCACCGACCCTTCCTTCACCTGACCCATCTCCCCCACGATGCCGTCGCACGGACTGACGACGATGTCCGGATCGGAATCGATGCGGCGGGCCCCCTCCTTCAGCTGCCGGGTGAAGAACTCCTGGAGACTGCGAAAGCGGGTTTTCCGGGCATCGCTGAGGTCGAGCTCCGTGAAGAGTCCCCAGATCGCAATACAGGTACGGCAAAGCCAGGGGTGCTCGAGGCGGCTCAGCCACCCCATGAACAAGGTCAGCCAGCGACGGGGCAGGCGGTTGGTCAAAAGGAAATTCAGCCGCTCCTGCTGAGTGATCCGGGTGATAGTCGAACGGACTGTCATCGGGCTGTCACGAGAGCGCAATAGTTTGCCGCCGGGGCGATCGGCCTCGGGCCCGTAGACCTCTGAAGATCATGCTGTCGTGGTACATCGCCGGCGCGCTGGTCACACTGCTCGCACTGCGGAGCCTGCGGCTGCGGCTGCTGCTCTCGCGCGCCAAGCACCCCTCGCTCGGCGGACACGCGCGTGTCGCACGGCTCGTGGCGCGGCTCGTTCGCTACTATGAATACGACGAGACGCGGTTCTTCAACGCGGACGATGCGCCCGCGGATGTGGCCGCTGCGCGGCGTGCGGGATTCACGCAGCTCGCGCAGCTCTACGCGCAGCTCTTCCCGAAGGGTACTGCGCTCAGCCGCGAGGTGGCGCACGCAGCGTCGGACCTGCAGTTCACGATGCGCTATCGCGTGCCCTTCCAGTTCGGCCGCATGGTCCGACAGTACCTGCCGGGTGGCACGTTCCTCGAGTCTTCCTCCGGAGTTACCGTGGCCGACGTCGACGGCAACCGCCTCTACGACGTGAGCGGCTCCTACGGAGTGAACCTCTTCGGCTACGACTTCTACAAGGAGTGCATCGAGCGCGGCACCGAAAGGGTGCGCGCGCTCGGACCGGTACTCGGCGCCTATCATCCGCTCGTGGCCGACAATGTCCGCCGGCTGCGCGAGATCTCCGGGCTCGACGAAGTGTCGTTCCACATGTCGGGCACCGAGGCCGTGATGCAGGCCGTGCGCCTCGCGCGCTATCACACGCGCCGCCGCTACCTGGTGCGTTTCTGCGGTGCGTATCATGGCTGGTGGGGGGACGTGCAGCCGGGCGTCGGCAACCCGCTGCCCCCCGACGCCACCTACACGCTGAAGGACCTGGATGCAGCATCGTTGCGGGTGCTGCGTACGCGTCGGGACATCGCCTGCGTACTGGTAAATCCCGTGCAGGCGATGCATCCCAACGCGAGCGCGCCGGCCGATTCGGGCCTGATCGATAGCGCACGCAATGCCCGGTTCGACCGCGCGGCCTACGCGGCGTGGCTCGAGGAGCTGCGCGCGGTGTGCTCCGAGCGGCGGATCGTTCTCATTTTCGATGAAGTGTTTGTCGGCTTTCGTCTCGCTCGCGGGGGCGCGCAGGAGTACTTCGGCGTGCGTGCCGACCTGGTGACCTACGGCAAGAGTCTCGGCGGCGGACTGCCGGTCGGAGTCGTCTGTGGACGGCGCGATCTCATGAAACGCTACGACGAGGAGCGCCCGGCGGATGTGTGCCTGGCGCGCGGCACGTTCAACGCGCACCCCTACGTGATGGGCGCGATGCACGAGTTCCTCACGCGCCTGGAAAGCGAGCAGATCCGCACTCTCTACCGCGACCTCGACGCGGTCTGGGAGCGCCGTGCCGCCGATCTCAACGCGCGGCTGCAGGCAGCGGAGCTCCCGGTTCAAGTGGCAAATCTCTCGTCCATCTGGACCTTCAACTA
>DASQRV010000204.1:0-2495 GCA_035642735.1 Steroidobacteraceae bacterium | reverse complement strand
GGGTGTCGCCATCTTCGAGAGATGTCCGGTCACCGCCATCGAGCAGAAGAATGGCCGCGTCACCGCGGTGGAGAGTGCGCTCGGGCGGATCGAGACCGGAGTCGTCGTGAATTGCGGCGGCATGTGGGCGCGGCAGATTGGCCGCCTGGCGGGCGTCGATGTGCCGCTCCAGGCGGCCGAGCACTACTATCTCATCTCGGAGCCCGTGGCGGGGGTGCACCCGAAACTGCCGATCCTGCGCGACCCGGGCCGCAGCACTTATATCCGCGAAGAAGCCGGGAAGCTCATGGTCGGCATCTTCGAGGACGTCGCCCGGCCCTGGAACGCCGCGGGAATTCCGGCAGATTTCGCCTTCGGGGAAATACCTCCCGACTGGGAGCGCATGCAGCCGCATCTCGAGCGGGCTTGCGGCCGCATCCCGCTACTCGCCGACACGGGCGTCAAGCTCCTTTTCTGCGGGCCCGAGTCCTTCACCGCGGATCACAACTACCTGATGGGCGAAGCCCCCAACCTGAAGGGCTTCTTCGTCGCCGCCGGCTTCAACTCGCTCGGGATTCTCTCCGGCGGCGGAGTCGGCTTCGTGATGGCGCACTGGATCGTCCACGGCAACGCTCCGATGGATGTGTGGTCGGTCAACATCCGTCGCACCCATGCCTGGCAGAACAATCCCCGCTACCTTGCCGACCGCGTGGTGGAAACGCTGGGAATCGGCTATCAGGACCATTGGCCCTTCCGTCAATGGGCTACCGCGCGCGGGGTAAAGCGCAGCATCCTGCACGATCGCGTCGCCGCGGCCGGGGCATGTTTCGGTGAGTCCGCGGGGTGGGAGCGGCCCAACTGGTACGCGCGGCCGGGGCAGGAGGCCGTCTACGAATATCGCTGGGGCCGTCAGAACTGGTTCGAGAACAACGCCGAGGAGCACCGCGCGGTGCGCGAGGCGGTCGGACTTTTCGAGCAATCCTCCTTCGCGAAAATCCTCGTTCAGGGACGCGACGCCGAGCGCGCGCTGAATCGCATCGCGACGGCCGACTGTCGCGTACCGATCGGCAGGGTGCTGTACGCTCAGTTCCTCAACGAGCGCGGCGGCATCGAGGCCGATGTCAGCATCACCCGCCTCGCGAGCGACCGCTTCATGGTGGTGACCGCTGCCTTCACGGCCACCCACGTGATCGCCTGGCTGCGCGAGCACATCGCGGCCGACTTGCACTGCGTGGTCACCGAGGTGAGCAATGCCTGGTGCATGCTCAATGTCCAGGGCCCGAGGGCGCGTGAGCTGCTGGCGGGTATTGCGAGCGGCGACTGGTCGAATGAGGCCTTCCCCTTCGGCACGGCGCGTGAGGTGCAGATCGGCTATCAACAGGCACTCGCGCTGCGGATCACTTACGTCGGCGAGCTCGGCTGGGAGCTGTACGTACCGGTTCCCTTTGCCATCGGCGTGTATGACGCCATCGTCGCGGCCGGCGAGCCACTGGGTCTCAGGCACTGCGGCTACCACGCACTCAACTCGCTGCGCATCGAGAAAGCCTACCGGGACTGGTCACACGACATCGGACCCGATGACACGCCGCTCGATGCAGGACTTGCGTTCACCTGCGCATGGTCGAAGCCTGAGGGGTTCATCGGCCGCGACGTCCTGCTCGCGGCGCGGTCGCAGCCGCGGCGCCGGCGCCTGGTGCAGTTCCTGCTGTCCGATCCCGGGGAGATGCTCTATCACAATGAGCCGATACTCCTCGCGGGCCGGCGCGTGGGCCTGATTACCTCCGGGATGTTCGCCCACACCCTCGGGGCCGCAGCGGGCCTCGGCTACGTGGCTGATGAAGGGGGGGTGACCGATGAGCTCATCGCCTCGGGTCGTTTCGAGATCCTGGTCGGCAATCGCTCCGTGCCGGCGCGCGCATCGTTGCGGCCGCTCTATGACCCGGCCGGCGCACGGCCGCGCAGTTAGCACCCGCCGGGAGGGGGCCGGCCGGCCCGGCCGGCCCCTGTTGCCCGAACCCACCGCCGCGATGCTCCTCAGAGCGAGCGCAGGAAGTTGATCAGGTCCTGCTGATCCGCGGCACTCAGCCCCTGGAAGTTGTGCACGACCCGGTTCGCTTCGCTGCCCTCGCCGGCATGCTCGTGGATCGCCGTGATGATGTTGCTGGTCCTGCCGTCGTGCAGGAAGTACACCCGCTGCCCCACACCCCAGAGCGGCGCGGTGCGGAACTCATCGGGACCCGCCGCCCCCTGGGTGATCCCGTCGGCGAGGCCCACGCCCATGTGATGTACCAGCAGATCGGAGAACAGGTTGGCATGCTGGTTCGACAGGGCGCCGCTCGGCAACGTGGCAGAGCCGCTCGCAATCGCCTTGCCGGTCGTGAGTGTGGGCGTGTGGCACAGCGAGCAACCGACACTCGAGAACAGCGCGTTGCCGTGCTGCGTCGAGGCAGTCGGGGTCGCCGGCGCGGGCGGGGCCAGCATGCGCATGAAGTCGGCAAACGCCTCGATATCCGAGA
>DASQRV010000203.1:0-3154 GCA_035642735.1 Steroidobacteraceae bacterium | reverse complement strand
ACCAGCGGCTGCCTGCTCGTCGCGCGCCGCGCGGCGGTACTCCGGGAACTCCATGCGCTCATGCGTGCGAATTCGTTCGAGAAACGCTACCTGGTGCTCGTCAAGGGCAAGTGGGACCTCGGCGCCAAGCGCATCGACGTGCCGCTTCGCACTGATACTCGGGTGCGCGGTGAGCGCACCGTGCGCGCCGGCGCCTCGGGGAAGACCTCGGTGAGCGACTTCCGGCCGGTGCAGTTCTTCGGCAGAACGGCGACGCTCATGGAAGTGACGCTGCACACCGGGCGCACGCACCAGATCCGCGTGCACGCGGCACACGCCGGTCATCCGGTGGCAGGCGACGAGAAATACGGCGACACCGCCTTCAACGAGGCGCTGCGAGATCTCGGTTTGAAGCGCATGTTCCTACACGCGCACAGCCTGAGTTTCTCCTGGCCGCGCGGCGGGGAGTTCAGTATCAACACGCCGCTTCCCGCGGAGCTGGCGGCATTCATCGATGTGCTCGCTGCGAGCTCCGGCCGGGGACGCCGCGCTGCGCTCAGGGGAGGAGAAAGCCGGCGTCACGCAGCGCCGCGGCGAGCCAGATGAGTGGCAGCCCGATGAGCGCGGTCGGGTCGCGGCTCTCGATGGATTCGAACAGTGAGATACCGAGCGCTTCCGCGCGGAAGCCGCCGGCGCAATCGAAGGGCCGCTCGCGCGCCACGTAGCGCTCGATCTCCCCGGCACTCAGCTGGCGAAATACGACGGTGGTCGTATCGAGGTGCGCGAGATGCAAAGTGCCGCTGCGTCCGCGCAGGGCGCAGGCGGTGTAGAAGAGCGCCGTCCGGCCGCTGAGCGTTGCGAGCTGCTCGTGGCAGCGCGTCGCATCCCCCGGCTTATCGAGCAGTTGCCCGGCACACGCGGCAACCTGGTCGGCACCGATCACGACCGCCTGCGGATGCGCGTGCGCCACCGCGCCTGCCTTCTCGAGCGCCAGCCGCAGGGCCCGGTCTGCGGGCGACTCGCCCGCCACATGCGCCTCAGGTACACCCGGTGCGAGGACTTCGAACGGCACACCGAGCCGGGCGAGGAGCTCGCGCCGGTACACGGAGGTCGAGGCGAGGATCAGCGCACTCACGACACCCCAAAGCTTTCGGGGCGATGCAGAATCGCCTTCAGGAAACAATGATTTAGCCCAAATCCGGTTTTGACTTGGGCGAGGCCGATACCTATTATACGCGCCCCATGCGGGGCCCCCGGGAAATGGCGCATCCTGCGACTCGGTGCGTGTTGACCGTGCGGAGCACGCGTAATCTCCCGGAGTGATCGTTGACGCGCTGGTCCGAGCCGCTCGAGGTCGACCGGCTGGCCGACGGCGGAGCCGAGGTCGATTTTGCGGTCCCGCTCGCCGAGCTTGCGGGGTTGCGCTCGCTGCGTGCCGGAGTTGAGGGCGACCTGCATGGCCACGCGCACTTTGCACGCGAGCAAGGCATGCCGGTCGCCGATCTGGCCTTCAGCGGCACGGTCAGCCTGCAGTGTCAGCGATGCCTGCAGCCGATGGAGCGGTCGCTCGAGAGGGTGAGCCGCATCGCGCTGATCGCCTCGGAGGAGGAGGCGGCGCGCGTGCCGCCCGAGCGCGAGCCGGTGCTCGCCCCGGGCGCACGGATCAGCATCGGCGGGCTGCTCACGGAGGAACTGCTGCTGTTGCTGCCGATCGTGCCGTTGCACGAGGAGCGCGAATGCGCGAGCAAGCCCGCGCCGGCCGAGCGCGGAGCGGCGGGCGGCGAAACGCACCGGCCGTTTGCGAACCTCGCGGACCTGTTGAAACGCTAGAGTTGTCAGAATTCGATTCAGGAGCTGATTCATGGCCGTTCAGAAAAGCCGCAAGACACCTTCGCGACGCGGCATGCACCGCTCGCACGACGGGCTCGCCAAGCCGGCGCTGTCGAGCGATCCGCAATCCGGCGAGACTCACCTGCGTCACCGCATCACCCCCGACGGTTTCTATCGCGGGCGGCGGGTGATCGAGAAACCCGCCGAGACCGAAGACAAGGACTGAGCGCGGGCCGCAGGCTCCGCACCTACCGGGATCCGCGTGCTGCCCATCGCCATCGACGTGATGAGCGGCGATCACGAGCCGCGCGAATACCTTGCCGGCGCGCTGAGCGCGCTCGCCGACGACCCGGATCTCGAGGCGCTGCTGGTCGGTGAGCCGGCAATGATCGGGGCGGCGCTCGCGCCGCTGCCGGTCGCGGTGCGCAAGCGCGCCGAGGTCATTGCCGCCACCCAGGTCGTGAGCATGGACGAGAAGCCGCGCGAGGCGATCCGCCGCAAGAAGGACTCCTCGATGCGGCTCGCCGTCGACCAGGTGCACGCGGGTCGCGCCGGCGCGTGCGTGAGCGCCGGGAATACCGGAGCGCTCACCGCCATCGCACATTTCGTGCTGAAGACGCTGCCTGGCGTCGAGCGCGCCGCCATCATCTCGGCGATTCCCGCCGCGCACGGCCACACCTACATGCTGGACCTCGGCGCCAACACCAAGGCGACGCCGGAACAGCTGCGCCAGTTCGCCGCCATGGGCGCGATCGTCGCCCGCGACGTCTACGGTGTGACGAGCCCGCGTATCGGCCTGCTGAACATCGGTGAAGAGGACATCAAGGGACACGAGGTCGTGCAGGGGGCGCATGGCTTGCTCGCCACGAGCGGCCTCAACTATGTCGGCTTCGTCGAGGGTGATGACATCTTCTCCGGCGACGTCGATGTCGTGGTAACGGACGGCTTCACCGGCAATGTGGCGCTCAAGACCATGGAAGGAGTCGCGGGGCTGATCGCCGACCGGCTGCGCCAGGAGTTCCAGGTGTCGATGCTCGATCGCTTCGCCGGCCTCGTCGCCCGGCCGGTGCTGCGCCGTGCGGCGGCCGGTCTCGATCCGCGCCGCTACAACGGCGCGTGCATGGTCGGGCTCTCGGGGATCGTGGTAAAAAGCCACGGTCGCGCCGACGGTGTCGCCTTTGCGCGCGCGATCGGCACGGCGGCGCTGGCTGCGCGCCGCGGACTGACGTCACACATCGCGCAGGCGCTGCAGGTGGAAGGGGCGGTGAATTGATTTATTCGCGCATTGCCGGCACGGGCTCGTATCTGCCGGAGAAGATCATCACCAACCAGGATCTGGAGAAGA
>DASQRV010000202.1:0-2401 GCA_035642735.1 Steroidobacteraceae bacterium | reverse complement strand
GCGATCGGGGAACTCGGGCTGCCGTTGCAGCTTGGTGAGGAGCGCAATCGCCTTCGGGTAGTCGTGCGTCGCCATCGCGGCGCGCGCGTCCGCGAGGATCTGCTTCTGCTGCTCCGGCGGCAGGGCGGGATCGCTGCCGATACGCTCGATGGCAGGTAACGGCGCCGCCGTGGCGGCCGCGAAATCACTCGTCACCGCATCATCGCCGATCGCGAGCCAGGCGCGCGGGTACTCCGGCAGCGCGCGGTTCAGCAGCTTGTCGGCGTCCGAGCGGCGCTCGATCGGACCGGCACGCAGGCGGTACCACTTTTCGCCATCGACCACCGTCTCGGAAACGAACACCGGCACCTGCAGCCGCTGATGCGCGAGCTCGATCTCTTCTGGCGTGAAGGGCTTCGGTCGCGAGTCGAGATTGACGGCGAAATTGCTCACCGCGTCGCTCGGCTCGACCATGACCCGGCCGCGGGCGCGCGTGTGGTCGACCAGGCGCACCCGCAGGCCGCGCGGATCGACGCCCTGTGCGAGCACGAAGCGCTCGGTCTTCTTGAAGTTCAGCGTCAGGGTGATCTGGCCGGGAGCGAGCGACTCGACGCGTGCCGCGGTGATGATACCCGCGCCTCCGGAGAGTGACGGAATCTCGGAGGGAATCTGCCCGAAGGGGCTGACGCCGCAGTCGGCGAGGGGTACCAGCTGGATGTGCACCTCGCTGCCCTGGCTCGCCGGCAGGTTGGTGACGAAGCGCATCGAGCAGTTGAACACGACGGTCAGATCGACCTGGCCGTCGCGATCGGACACCTCGATCACCTCAACCAGCCGCAGTGGTCCGGTTGCCATCTGGGCCGATGCGACACCGACGCCGAGCGCAGCGAGCAGGCCCATGAACCTGCCGCACCGGCACCGCTCAACGTTTGATCGTCGCATCCGTTACTCGGTGATGCGGTCCGGGCAGGCTCCTGGTGATTGTTGACTGCGTCGTATCGCTGTAGACGTGGCAGGCACCGGTGCAGTCGGCGAGCTCGTGCGCGTTGTAACTCACGCCCTTCGCCGTCTTCGGGTGTGCCGCTGGCTTGAAGTCCTTGGCATGGCAACCGGCACAGGTGCCGGCCTCGGCGGCCGAGGCGTACGGCACCTGGTCGGTGTTCGTGGTGTGGCAGCTGCTGCACGCGAGCTTGGCATGACGCCCGGTGGGGTAGGCGCTGCTCGCATGCCGGAAACTCACCGCGCTCCAGTCGGGATAGCGGTGGCAACGCGCGCAATCGACCTGCGTGCGCAGGTGTCCGGGCGAGAAGCCGACGGCGGCGACGTTGTTGTGACAGCTGACGCAGCTCGTCGTGAGATGGCTGTGATCGACCTTCACCGGGCTCCAGGCGAGCGTTCCGTGGCAGGTGTCGCAGGACTGCGTAGTCGGAATGTGTGTCCGCGGCATGCCGATGGCGCGCACGGTGTTGTGACAGGTGGTGCAGGTGTGCGGCGTGACGGCCGCGTGGTCGAAGCGCGCCGGCGTCCAGGCGGTGGTCGTGTGGCAGCTTTCGCACGCGGCGCTCGTCGGCAGGTGGCTCGAGGGCTTACCGGTCGCAATCGTGCCGTTGTGACAGCTCGCGCAGCTGCCGAGCACCTGCGTGTGATCGACGCGCGTCACCGGCAGCCACGCAATCGTCGTGTGGCAGTTCTGACAGGCGTTGCTGCTCGCAACGTGGCTGGCAGGCTTGCCGCTGCCGTTCGCCGCGCTGTGACAGGAGACGCAGGCCGTTCCGGCGACGCTTACGTGGCTGAAGGCTACGGCGGCCGCTGCGCTCACCGGCATCGTCGCCGCTGCGGACGCCGCGGCAGTCGCGGCCAGCGGTGCGCTGCCTGCGGGCGCGCGTGCGACCGGGCCCATGCCGCGCTTGGGAGCCGTGGTTCCAGCGGTGCGCGCGGCGACCGTCGTCGCGCCCTGGCGCGTCATGCTCCCGACGTGCTTGACGTCACGCGAGGTATGACAGCCCGAGCCGCCACAATCCTGGCCAGCGTGATGATTGGGGCTCGGTCGGGTCCACAGCTGAGTGCCCACGTTGGTCTTCCAGGTCATGCCGTACTCGTGGCAGCTGTCGCATTTCATCGATGTCACGTAGGCGTGCTTCATCACCGTGCCCGAGAACGTCGTGAACACGGTCGGGGCGTGGCACAACTCGCAGGCGATCGCCGCCGTACCATTCGGCGGCACGGCCGGGATGTGCCCGGTGGCGCCCGAGGGCGGCTCGACCAGGGTGGGTGGCGCCATGTTGTAGAAGCTCAGCCCGTAGGCGTGGCACTGCGCGCAGTTGTTGGTGATGCCGGCGTGACCGGTCGCGCCCATGACGTACAACGCGTAGTTGCCGGCGGTGGTGTGGCACTGCGCGCATGGCGCGTTGGTCGGGATGTG
>DASQRV010000201.1:0-6447 GCA_035642735.1 Steroidobacteraceae bacterium | reverse complement strand
AGGCTGTCCCAGGCGTGACACTTGGGGCAGCGCCAGTACCAGCGCACGCTGTTGAGCCCGCAGTCGTCACACTGGTAGCGTCCGCCCGTTTCGCCGATGCGCGTCAGCAGCGCACTGAGCGAGCTTGCCTCGGCGAGCGAGTCGATGCCGGTGCCGAGCTGCGCGCTGAGTCCGGGCAGCTGCGCCACGTCCTCCGGCGGCACCGCGGTCGCCAGCAGCCACGCCAGCTGTCGTGGGCTCACGCCACCGTTTTGCCGCAGGCGCCGGCCGAGCTCGTTCAGCATGTCGCTGCTGTGCGTCTGGCGGGCAATGGCGAGCACTGCCGGGACGATCTCGAGCGCGAGCCCCGGGGAGGTCTCGAGCGCGTGCAGGTACAACGGCAGCGCGCTGCCCGGATCGCCCGCCTGCTCCGCGATGCGCGCCGTGAGCATGTCGGCGCGCGGCAGCTGCGGCTCGTGCGTGCGCGCCTGGCGCAGCAGTGTGTGGGCACGGGCGCTGTCGCCCTGCAGCAGGGCATGCTCGGCGAGCTCACACAGGTAGTGCGCGGCGACACGCGCGCGTTCCTCCTGCACCGCCTGCGGCAGCTCGTGAAAGACCTTGAGCGCCCTGGCCCAGTCACCCTGTGCCTCGTAGATGCTCTCGAGGTGCTCGAGCGCCGCATTCCGGTACTCGCGCGAGGCGGCGAGCTCTTCCAGCACCCGCTCGGCGCGATCCATGAGTCCGGCACTCTGGTAGTCGAGTGCCAGTGCGAACGCCGCCTTGTCGGCGAGCGCAGCGCCCCCGTGTTCGCGCAGCCGCGTGTGAATGGCGATCGCGCGGTCGACCTCGCCGCGCCGCCGGAACAGGCTGCCGAGAGCGAACTGGATTTCGGCGGCATCGCCATCGGCTTCCGCCATGCGCGCGAAGATCTCGGCCGCATGGTCGAAACGATCGTTGATGAGGTGATCGAGCCCGACGTAATAATCGCGGGGCAGGCGCACCGTGCGGGCTACGCCGTTACGGCGGCCGAGAAACCAGGCTGCCAGCCCCACGAGGATGAAGGCCAGCGCCAGGAGCAGTGGAGGCAGCTCGAACACGACTGCCGACGATAGCAGGTCCCTGTTGCGAAATATAACGCGACCGGGCGCGCCGGCGGCTCAGTCCCGGATCGGGCGCTCGGCGCCGTCGTTGACCCGCTCGCGCAGGTCCTTGCCCGGCTTGAAGTGCGGAACGTGCTTGCCCGAGAGCGCCACCGCCTCGCCGGTCTTGGGATTGCGGCCCTGGCGCGGCGGGCGAAAGTGCAGCGAGAAGCTGCCGAAGCCGCGGATCTCGATGCGCTCCCCCTGGGAGAGCGCATCGCTCATGATCTCCAGAATCTGCTTCAGCGCCAGCTCGACGTCCTTCGCCGGCAGATGCTTCTGCTTGGCGGTGATGATCTCGATGAGTTCCGACTTCGTCATGCTTGGATCAGCGGCCCTCTCCGGATCCGATGTGCTCCTTCAGCAGATCCCCGAGGCTCGTGCCGGAGGACGTGGCGGTCTCGGAGCGATAGCTCTGCACCGCCTCGGCCTCTTCGTGGGCTTCCTTCGCCTTGATCGACAGCGAGATGGTCCGCGACTTGCGGTCGACGCCGGTGAACTTGGCTTCGACCTGCTCGCCGACCTTCAGCACCGCGCGCGCGTCTTCGACGCGATCGCGCCCGAGCTCCGAGGCACGCAGCTGCCCCTCGATGCCGTTGCCGAGATCGATGATCGCACCGCGCGCATCGACCTCCTTGACCACGCCTTTGACGATCGTCCCCTTGGGGTTATCGGCGATGTAGGCGGAGACGGGATCCTTGGCGAGCTGCTTGATGCCGAGCGAAATTCGCTCACGCTCGGGGTCGATCGACAGCACCATGGCTTCCAGCTGCTGCCCCTTCTGATAGTTGCGCACCGCCTCTTCCCCCGGCTGGTCCCAGGAGATGTCCGAGAGGTGCACCAGGCCGTCGATGTTGCCCGGGAGCCCGATGAAAATGCCGAAGTCGGTGATGGACTTCACCTGACCCGCCACCTTGTCGCCACGGTTGTAGTTCTCGGCGAACTCCTTCCACGGGTTCGCCTGGCACTGCTTGAGACCGAGCGAGATGCGCCGCCGCTCCTCGTCGACATCGAGCACCATGACCTCGACTTCCTGCCCGGTGTGCACCACCTTGGCGGGATTGACGTTCTTGTTGGTCCAGTCCATCTCGGAGACGTGCACCAGGCCCTCGACGCCGTCCTCGATCTCGACGAAGGCGCCGTAGTCGGCGATGTTGGTGACCTTGCCGAATACGCGCGTGCCGGTCGGATAGCGCCGGGCGATGTTCTGCCACGGATCGGCGCCGAGCTGCTTGAGGCCCAGGCTCACGCGCGAGCGCTCGCGGTCGAACTTGAGGATGCGCACCTCGATCTCATCGCCCACCTTGACGACTTCGGACGGATGCTTGACGCGCTTCCACGCCATGTCGGTGATGTGCAGCAGACCGTCGATGCCGCCGAGATCGACGAACGCACCGTAGTCGGTGAGGTTCTTGACGGTGCCGCGCACCACGGCCCCTTCCTGCAGGTTGTCCATGAGCGCCGAGCGCTCGGCCGAGAACTCCTGCTCCACCACCGCGCGCCGTGAGACCACCACGTTATTGCGCTTCTGATCGAGCTTGATGACCTTGAACTCGAGGGGCTTGCCTTCGAGGTAGGAGGTGTCGCGCACCGGGCGCACGTCGACGAGCGAGCCGGGCAGGAACGCGCGGACGTTCTCGATCTCGACCGTGAAGCCGCCCTTGACGCGCCCGGTGATCACGCCGGTCACGATCTCGGACTTATTGAATGCCTCCTCGAGGCGGGTCCAGGTGCGGGCACGCTTGGCCTTCTCGCGCGAGAGGCGGGTCTCACCGGTGCCGTCCTCGACCGAGTCGAGTGCGACCTCCACCTGCTCGCCCGCCTTGACCTCCACCTCGCCGCGTTCGTTCTTGAACTGCTCGAGGGGGATGACGGCTTCGGACTTCAGTCCTACGTTGACGATGACGACGTCGTTGGTGACGTCGATGACGAGCCCGGTGAGGATCATGCCCGGGCGGATGCGCTGATTGGCGAGACTCTGCTCGAATAGTTGGGCGAAACTTTCTGTCATACCTTCACTAGTGGCACGCACAACGGCGTGGGTGTACTGGATCCGCATCCGCTGCGGTCCAGGAAAACAAAACGGGCACCCGCATCCTGCGTGTGCCTTCCTCGGACTTCCTTGACTCCCTTGGCGTTCGCGACGAGCGGCCCTCAGGGCCACAGACGACGAGCGGCTCCCAGTTCCAACACCCGCCGTACCACCCGCTCTACCGACAGGCCGGTCGAGTCGATGACACAAGCGTCGGGCGCGGCCTTCAACGGGGCGACCTCGCGGGTCCGGTCCCTGAAATCCCGCTCGGCTATCTCGCGCGAAAGGGCGGGAAGGCTAACATCGGAACCCTTGTCTTTCAACTGCTTATGCCGCCGGAGGGCCCTTTCCTGGGGGGTAGCCGTCAGGAATATTTTCAGCTCCGCCCCGGGGAACACCACGGTGCCCATATCGCGCCCGTCCGCGACCAGTCCCGGGGGTACGGCGAAGGCCCTCTGGCGCGCCAGCAGGGCCTGACGGACGCCCTGCCAGGCAGCCACCCGCGAGGCGCCCTGCCCCGCCTCCTCCGAGCGAATCGCGGCCGTCACATCACGTCCGTCGAGCGATATGCGCTCTCCACCATCAGGGGCAACCGTGAACTTCGCGTCCATGCGCGCGGCCAGCGCCATGTGGCCCGGCTCATCCTCCGGGCGGAGACCCGCGACGGCCCCGGCGAGCGCAACCAGCCGGTAGAGAGCGCCGCTATCGAGCAGGTGCCAGCCGACTTCGCGCGCGACCGCGCGGCTGATGGTGCCCTTGCCCGAGCCGCTCGGGCCGTCGATGGTGACAATCGGACAGGCAGGGGACTGCGTTATCGGGACAGTGTTCATCAGAGCGCCGTGAGTCCCAGGCCGGCCTGACGCGAGCACTCCTCGAACCCCGGGAAGCTGGTCGCCACGTTGGCGACATCCATGATCTCGATCGGAGCACCTGCCCGCAGCGCGGCCACCGCGAAGGCCATGGCGATGCGGTGATCGCCACGGCTGTCGACTGTGCCACCCGCGAAGCGCGGAGTGCCGCGGATCCACAGCCCATCGGGCAGAAGCCGATGCTCGACGCCGAGTACGGCGAGGCCGGCGGCCATCGCGGCCAGGCGGTCGCTCTCCTTCACCCGCAGCTCCGCGGCGCCTCGCACCAGGGTCTCGCCACCCGCACAGGCGGCGGCGATGAAGAACACCGGCAGCTCGTCGATCGCGAGCGGCACCAGTCTCTCCGGCACCGTGATACCCCGCAGCGGGCCAGCCTTCACCTCGATGTCCGCAACCGGCTCGGCGTTATGTAAGGTGGTGCTGCCACGCGGCAGTACGCGGATGTCCGCCCCCATGAGATGGAGCAGCTCGAGGAGTCCCGTGCGCGTCGGGTTGACCCCGATGTTGGTGAGCCGCAGCGGCTGCTCGGCGGCGAGTGCGCCGGCGACGAGAAAGAACGCCGCCGAGGAAAAATCTGCCGGCACCTCGAGCGCGGTGGCGCGCAACGCCTGCCCGCCCTCGAGAGAAATCACCCCGCTACGCTGCTCGAGCTGCACCCCGAAGGCGCGCAGCATGCGCTCGGTGTGATCCCGCGACGGCGCGGGCTCTCGCAGCACCGTGCGCCCGCTCGCGGCCAGCCCGGCGAGCAGCAGCGCGGACTTCACCTGCGCGCTCGCCACCGGCAGCGTGTACTCGATGCCGCGCATCCCGGGGGTGCCGTGAATCATGACCGGTGGCCGCCCCTCGTGGGTGTCGACGCGCGCGCCCATCGCCCGCAGCGGCTGCGCGACGCGCTCCATCGGCCGGCGCATGAGCGACGCATCGCCGATGAGCGTGGCATCGAAGGTCTGCGGCGCGAGCAACCCCATCATGAGGCGCATCGCCGTGCCGGCGTTGCCCATGTCGAGCGGCCCGGGCGCACCCCGCAACGCACCGGCACCCGCGCCGTGCACGTGCACCTCGGTCGGCGCCGGCCGCTCGATGCGCACCCCGAGCGCGGCGAGCGCGCGCGCGGTTGCGAGGCAATCTTCGCCGTCGAGGAAACCGCGAATGTGAGTCTCGCCGTGCGCAATCGCTCCCAGCATGAGGGCGCGGTGCGAGATCGACTTGTCGCCGGGCACCGTGAGGGTCCCGGCGACCGTACCGCCGGGAGCGACGCGCCAGCCGACGGCGGCCGGTGCCCTCACTGCACCGCCCGCGGATAGGAGCCGAGCACGCGAAACAGCGAGGCCCGCTTCTTCAGTGCCGCGAGCGCACGCGCCACGTGCGGCTCCTCCGCGTGGCCCTCGAGATCCATGAAGAACACGTAGTCCCACTTGCGTCGCCGCGAGGGTCGCGACTCGATGCGCGTCAGGCTCACGCGATGGCGCGCGAGCGGCTCGAGCAGCCGGTGGAGCGCTCCGGGGGCGTCGGTGTGACCGACGGAGACGAGGAGCGTGGTGCGGTCCTCGCCGCTCGGCGCGAACAGCTTGCGGCCGAGCACGAGGAACCGCGTGGTGTTATCCGCCCGGTCCTCGATCTGCGCCGCGAGCACCTTAAGCCCGTAGACCTCCGCCGCGGTCTCGCCGGCGATTGCCGCGCTCCCCTTCTCATCCCGCGCGCGCCGCGCTCCTTCTGCGTTACTGGACACCGGCACCTGCTCGATGCCCGGCAGGTGCTCCTCCAGCCACTGCCGGCACTGCGCCAGGGATTGCGGGTGCGAGCACACGCGCACGATGCGCGAGAGCGCGCTCATCGTGCCCATCAGGTGGTGGCGGATCCGCAGCTCCACTTCGCCGCAGATCTTGAGCGGCGAGCTGAGAAAACGGTCGAGGGTGTGATTGACGGTACCCTCGGTCGAGTTCTCGATCGGCACCACGCCGAAGTCGGCGTTCGCCGCCTCCACCTCGTGGAACACCTCATCGATCGAGCCGAGCGGCAGCGCGCGCACCGAGTGACCGAAGTGATTGAGCACCGCGGTCTGGGTAAAGGTGCCCTCGGGTCCGAGGAACGCCACCTTGAGCGGCTCCTGCTGCGCGAGGCACGCCGACATGATCTCGCGAAACAGCCGCAGCACCTCCTCATCGCGCAGCGGCCCGGCGTTGCGCGCGCGGGCGAGGCGCAGCACCTGCGCCTCGCGCTCCGGGCGGTAGAAATCCACGGTGCGGCCATCGTGCGCCTTGGAGATACCGACCTGCTGCGCGAGTCGTGCGCGCTCATTCAGAAGGCGATGGATCTGCTCATCGACCGTATCGATGCGGGTGCGCACGTCCTCGAGCGCGACACGCGGCGGCGTCTCCCCGGGGGCCGCCGCGACCGGGCCCGCGGCGGCGACGGCCCGGGCTGTGCG
>DASQRV010000200.1:0-4486 GCA_035642735.1 Steroidobacteraceae bacterium | reverse complement strand
CTGCTCGACTGCGGCGCGGGCGTCCGCCTGCAGTGCTTCATCTCCACCCCCACGCGCAGCGCGGCCGCGCCGGTCGTGCTGCTGCATGGCTGGGAGGGCAGTGCCGAATCGCTCTACGTGCTATCGCTGGCGCGACAGCTGTTCGAGCGGCGCGTCGCGGTGGTGAGGCTCAACCTGCGCGATCACGGCGAAACGCACCACCTGAACCGCGAGCTGTTTCACTCCTGCCGCCTGCCGGAGGTGGTCGGGGCGGTGGCGGCGTTGCAGCGGCTCTTCGCCGGTGCTCCGCTGCAGCTCGTCGGCTTCTCGCTCGGTGGCAACTTCATGCTGCGCGTGGCTGCGCAGGCGAGCGCCGCGGGACTCGACCTCAGGCGCGTGATCGCAGTCTCCCCGGTGCTCGAGCCGGTCGCGACACTGGCGGCGTTGCAACGGGGAATGCCGGGCTACGAGGCATACTTCGTGCGCAAGTGGCTGCGGAGCCTGCGCAAGAAGCAGGCGGCGTGGCCCGAGGTCTACGACTTCGCGCAGCTGGCACGCGCGCGCGACCTGAAGCTCATGACCGCGGAGCTCGTGCGCTGCTACACCGATTTCCCCAGCCTCGATCACTATCTGAACGGCTACGCCATCACCGGCGAGCGGCTCGCGCGACTCGAGGTGCCCTCGACCATCCTGACATCGCTCGATGACCCCATCATCCCCGCGGGCGGTCTCACACAGCTCGCGCGCCCGCCCGCCCTGTCGCTCACCGTCACGCGCTACGGCGGGCACGGCGGCTTCTTCGACGACCTGCGCGGGCCGACCTGGCTCGAGCGGCGCATCATGCCGTTGCTCGTCGAGGGCGCTGGCGGATCGGTCGCGGGCGGGGAAGAACTGGGCGTGGAGCTGCCCGAGGCGGGCTGAAACGCGCGTTGCCGAAGCGAGTCAGCAGGCTCGATGTCAGCGCGCCGCGCGCTTCTCCTCGAACTGCATCACCGGCTGGCCACTCGTGACCGTCACCGCGCCGTCGATGATCGCGCCCCGCGCAACCGCGATGCTGCGGGCCACGATGTCGGCGCGGATGACCGCGGTCATGCCAACCTCGAGCTTATCCTCGACAACGAGCTTGCCTGTGATCTTGCCGGCAATCACCGCCGCGCGGGTGTGGATTTCGCCTTCCCACTGGGCCGTGGCCGCCATGCGCAGCGCGCCGCCGATCCGCCCATCCCCGCGTACGGCACCGCACACCACGAGCGGACCCGCGGTCTCCAGGTCGCCTGTCACGCGGGATCCCTCGGCGACAAAGGTCGGTGAGTCGCCGATCTGATCGATAAGCCTGCGCTTCCAGGTTTCGGTCATCCACAGCTCCGTAACGGTGCGCCGGGGTCATAATGCGGGGGTCATAATACGGAGCCGGTCCCCCAAGGATGCCGACCATGGTCACATTCCAGGCAGGAAGAGTCGTCCTTCTCAGCCTCCTCGCGAGTCTGGCGACCGCCTGCAGCCAGGAGAAGGAGGACTGGCGCTCCGCCGAGGCTGCCAATACCACGGAGGCCTGGCAGCGCTTCGTCGAGCAGCATCCCGACAGCGAGTTCGTGGATCAGGCGCGGACACGGATCGCGCAGCTCAGACTCCAGCAGGAGTTCCAGTACGCCGATCGTCTGCGGACCGTCGAGGCCTACCGGGACTTCCTCACGCGCCACTCGAGCGGCAAATGGGCCGAGCTCGCCCGTATCCGCATCGAGGCGTTCTCCTTCGGGTCGGCACCGCGCATCGCGCCACCGACTGAAGAGGAAGCTGCCACCTTCAGCAGCTACGGGGTGCGTGCGCTGCGGCTCGCAACGGCGGGTATCATGGCGTCGCAGGAGGGGGGCGGCCTCGCGGGTGGCGCGCAGGCCATGCCCGCCACCCCCACTCAACCCGCGGCCGTGCCCGTGGAAGCGGGCCAGCCCGAAACGGCCGAAGGCGCAGATAACCGGGCCGGGACGGGTCGGGCCATCCCGGGTGAGGCGGCGCAGCCTGCATCCGGCGCGGTGGCCCCACCCGCCTCCTCCAATGAGACCACTCACAACGCGGGTTATGGCGTCCAGCTTGGCGCTTTCGGCAGCGAGGCGAGCGCCGACCGCGAGTGGCGTCGATTGCGGGGACGCTTCGGAGCGGAGCTCGGCAGTCTCTCACCGCGGATCGTGCTGGCCGAGAATGAGTCCGGGCAGTTCTACCGATTGCAGGCACCGGCCGGCGGGGAGGCGCAGGCGCGCGCCATCTGCGACTCGCTCAAGGAGCAGGACCAGGCCTGCGTACCCGTCGTTCCGCGCTGACGCCGGGCAGGCCCGCTCGCAACGGCCCGCGGCGGGCCGACAATGCTGCGCCACGCTGCAAACTGACAATTCACGTCACCTAGCGGTCGACGCCGACTGCATTACAACGACTTGTTTTTGTTGGCTTTATTGATGTGGCACGGGCTTTGCTCCCTACCCAGTAGTTGCGAACAACTCCCCGTGTTCGCTCCTGCGCGCCGCGATGCGATTTCCCCCGCTTCGCGGCGCTTTTTTTTTGCCCAGTGATCGGAGGGGAGACGGGTGTGTGCCCGAGGGGGATCGAAGCCCTACACCCAGTCTCCCGCTCCGGTCATGGCGATGTCCGTCGTCCGCAGGTTGACCATACGAAAGGCCCCGGGGGGCGGACAAACGAAAAGAAATCCCCGCATGGCTGAGCCGTATTCACGCGCTGCCGTACTGGGCCAGCGCCCAGCCCGTCAGGGCCTTCACGGGCGGCCGCTCGGCGTCCCGCGGACGGCTGACGAGGTAGTACGCCTCGGGCGTCGCCAGCTCCACACCAAACACCCGCACCAACGCACCGGCGCGCATCCACGACTGGCACAACCGTACCGGAACGAGTGCGATGCCGAGACCCCGCTCGGCGGCACGCACCGCGGCGGTCATGGTGTCGAACTCGATCAGCTGTCGCGGCTCGGGCCTCTCGAGGCCCACCTCCTCCGCCCAACTGCTCCAGGCGAAGGGACGGTTCCGGTCGACGATCAGTGGCAGTGTGCCGAACACCTGGCGGCCGAGCCGCGCGACCCGTCCCGCATGTCGAGGAGCACACACCGCGGTCAAAGGACTCGAGAACAACCGTGTGCTCCTGACACCCGCCGGGGCCGCGCCGGCGAGCACAATCGACACGTCGGCGGACGGCGAATGGGTCACCGGCCGCGGATCGCGCGTGTCGAGCTGAACATCGATGGACGGATGCGCCGCACAGAAATCCTCGAGCCGCGGGATGAGCAACTCGTTGGCGAACAGCGCGGGTGCACGCACGCGCAGCGTCTCCCGGCCATCGCCGCGCGCGAGCTGCGCGAGCGCCCGGTCGAGTCCCTCGAGCAATGGCTCGACCTCCCCCAGCAGTCGCAGGCCGGCCGCCGTCAGCTCGAGCGCGCGCGTGCGCCGCTCGAACAATCGCAGGCCGAGCACCGTCTCGAGCTCTTTCATCTGGTGGCTGACCGCCGAGGGCGTCAAGCAAAGCTCGTCAGCCGCAAACTTGAAGCTCAGCTGCCGCGCGGCGACGCAGAACGCCCGCAGGTTCTTCACGGGCGGGGCTCGGGAGAGGCGCATCGTCGGACCACCCTACGTTGTTGCCGGCTTGAGGAAGCAAGTTCCGTGCCCCATGTAGACAGGCCCGCCGGGGCGGGCCGCTGCCGAAGCCGGGGAAATGCGCCCCGTGGCGGTGCAGGTGTTGCGGACGTCCGCCCCGGGACGGTGCGGACAGCAGCTAGAATCGCAATTGCCGCCTGAGGCGGCTGAGTGTTGGACGAAGCATGGAATTCCGGGACTACTACAAGATCTTGGGCGTCGAGCGCGCCGCCAGCGCGGACCAGATCAAGACTGCGTATCGGCGCCTCGCGCGCAAGTACCACCCCGATGTCAGCAAGGAACCGAATGCCGAAGCGCGCTTCAAGGAAATGCAGGAAGCGTACGAGGTGCTGCGCGACCCGGAGAAGCGCGCGGCCTACGACCAGCTGGGGAGCGAGTGGAAGTCGGGCCAGTCCTTTCACCCGCCGCCGGACTGGGGCAGCGGCTTCGAGTTCTCCGGGCGCCCTGCCGGTGCCGGCCGCGCGGGGCGCCGCCCGGCAGGCGCCGGCGCAGCCTCGGAAGAGGACTTCAGCGACTTCTTCTCATCGCTGTTCGGCGGCGGCTCGCCCTTCGTGGGAGCGAGGGGCCGCGGCGGCGGACGAGATCACCACGCGCGCGTCGACATTACACTCGACGAAGCGTATCGCGGCGCCTCGCGGACGCTCCAGTTGCAGCGCCCCGAGGTGAAGCCCGACGGCTCGGTCGAGCTGCACTCGCACGCCGTGCGCGTCACGATCCCTGCCGGCGTGACGGAAGGACAGCTCATCCGCCTTGCCGGCCAGGGCGAGCCGGTCAGCGGCGGCGGCGGCGCGGGCGACCTGTACCTCGAGGTCCACATCCTGCCGCACCGCTCCTTCACGCTCGAGAACCGCGACGTGACG
>DASQRV010000199.1:0-3030 GCA_035642735.1 Steroidobacteraceae bacterium | reverse complement strand
CGACCGATGTTCTCAAGCTCATCAAGGAAAAGCAGGTGAAGTTCGCGGACCTGCGCTTCACCGACACGCGCGGCAAGGAGCAGCACGTGACGATTCCCGCACGGCTGGTCGATGAGGACCTGTTCCGCGACGGCAAGATGTTCGACGGCTCCTCCATCGCCGGATGGAAGGGCATCAACGAGTCGGACATGATCCTGATGCCGGACGCCGCGACCGCGGTCATCGACCCCTTCTTCGAAGAGCCGACCGTCGACATCCGCTGCGATGTGATCGAGCCGACCACCATGCAGGGCTACGAGCGCGACCCGCGCTCCCTCGCCAAGCGGGCCGAGGCGTACCTGAAGTCCACCGGCATCGCCGACAACGCGCTCTTTGGCCCCGAGAACGAGTTCTTCATCTTCGACAGCGTGCGCTTCAGCAGCGGGATCAATGGCGCCTTCTACCGCATCGATTCGGTGCAGGGCGCGTGGAACTCCGAGCGCGATTACGAGGAGGGCAACAAGGGGCACCGGCCCGCGGTGAAAGGCGGCTACTTCCCCGTGCCGCCGGTCGATGCCTACCAGGACATCCGCTCGGCGATGTGCCTCGCGTGCGAGGAGATGGGGCTCAAGGTCGAAGTCCACCATCACGAGGTGGCGACCGCCGGGCAGGCGGAGATCGGCATCGGCGCGGGCACGCTGGTGCAGAAAGCCGACCAGGTGCAGATCCTGAAATACGCGGTGCACAACGTCGCGCATGGCTACGGCAAGACCGCCACCTTCATGCCGAAGCCGCTCGTGGGCGACAACGGCAACGGCATGCACGTGCACCAGTCGCTGCAGAAGGAAGGCCGCGCGCTGTTCGCGGGCGACAAGTACGGCGGACTCTCGGATCTCGCGCTCTACTACGTCGGCGGCATCATCAAGCACGCCAAGGCGCTGAACGCGATCACCAACCCCGGCACCAACAGCTACAAGCGCCTGGTGCCCGGGTTCGAGGCGCCGACGCTGCTCGCCTATTCCGCGCGCAACCGCTCGGCCTCGATCCGCATCCCGTGGGTGTCGAGCCCGAAGGCGCGTCGCATCGAGGTGCGCTTCCCGGACTCGCTCTCGAATCCGTACTTCGCGTTTGCGGCGATGATGCTGGCGGGGCTCGATGGCATCCAGAACAAGATCCACCCGGGCGATCCGGCCGACAAGGATCTCTACGACCTCGAGCCCGAGGAAGCCAAGCACATCCCGACCGTCTGCCACTCACTCGACATGGCGCTCGAGCATCTCGACAACGACCGCGAGTTCCTCACCCGCGGCGGGGTGTTCACGAACGACGTGATCGACGCCTACATGGCCCTCAAGCTTCAGGAGATCACGCGGTTCCGCATGTCGACGCATCCGGTGGAGCTGGAGCTGTATTACAGCGCCTGACCATGGGGCGAGTGAGTTCTCTGCGGGTGCGTGTCGGCGGTGGCTGCTGTGGCCGCCGCCGGAGCGCGGAGCCCCTCGAGGAAGGGGTGCGGGTGGCGGCGTTCACAGAATGGCGCCACCCGCTTTTGTCGCGCAGCGCGCGCGGCGCTATGCTTCATCTTCATGCGCGCACTCACATTTACCTTATTGTCGCTCGTCTGCTCAGCGGCGCTCGCGGCGACCGTGTACAAGTGGGTGGACGAGAACGGCGTGGTGCACTACTCGGACCAGCCGCATCCCAATGCCGAGAAGCTGCAGGTGCACGCGGCGCAGTCCTACAAGCCCTCAGCGCTCGACACGGCGGCAGCCGGCGGAGGTGGCGGCGGAGCCTCGCCCGCGGCTCCCGCACCCTACCGGGGGTGCGCGATCGTGCAGCCGCAGGATGGTCAGGCGTTTGCCAACATCGACTCGCTCACCGTGGTGGTGCAGACCGACCCGCAGCTGCACCAGGGGGACAAGGTTTTCGTGACGGTGGATGGCCAGGCGCTGAATGGCGGCAACCCCACCGGGTCGCAGTTCGTAATCTCGCCGGTCGATCGCGGCACGCACACCGCGCAGGCCCTGGTGAAAGATGCCAGCGGCGGGGTGCAGTGCCAGACGCCGCCCGTCACCTTCAACGTGCAGCAGAACTCGATCCAGAATCCCAACAACGTGAGAGTCACGCCGCACTGAGCAGCGCGGCCGCGCGCGCTGCGCCGGGCCGCCGCCGTGGCCACTCTTTGGCCGGGAGCGGCCGTGGCCCTTGAGCACGCCAGCCCTTCCGCGCTCGCGCACTTCGATCCCGCGGATCTCCTCGACGCGCTCGCCACCGGCATCCTCATGCTCGATGCGCAGCTGTGCCCCGTGTACGCTAACGTCGCCGCACAGGACCTGCTCGCCTTCAGCCTGAAGATGGCACGCGGGCGGCCGTTCACGGAGCTGCTGCACGAGCCCGAGGGACTCGGTGCGATCCTGCGCCGCTCGCTCGCCTCGGGCGAGACGATCGCCGACCGCGAGCTCGCCGTGCGACCCGCGGGCTCACCGCGCGAGGTGCGCACACTCGATGTGACACTCACGCCGCTCGATGGGGTCACCGGCCGGCACCTGCTGCTCGAGCTCGCCGACACCACGCAGCGCCAGCGCATCTCGCGCGAGAACGATCTCCTGGCACGGCTCGACGGCAGCCGCCTGATGGTGCGGCAGCTCGCGCACGAGATCAAAAATCCGCTCGGCGGACTGCGCGGCGCGGCGCAGCTGCTCGAGCGCGAGCTGCCGGCGGCGGCGCTCAAGGAATACACCCGCGTCATCATCGGCGAGGCCGACCGCCTCACCGCGCTCGTCGACTCGATGGCGCGCCCGAGCCACGCACCGAGCCAGTCCTCGCTCAACGTCCACGAGATCTGCGAGCACGTCTATCACCTGCTGCGGGCGGAAGCGCCGCCGACGCTCGTCATCGAGCGCGACTACGACCCGAGCCTGCCGAACGCGCGCCTCGACCGCCACCAGATGATCCAGGCACTGCTGAACGTGGCGCGCAACGCGCTGCAGGCACAGGGCGACAAAGGCCGCATCCTGCTGCGCACGCGGGCGCGCGCGAACGTCATCATCG
>DASQRV010000198.1:0-3894 GCA_035642735.1 Steroidobacteraceae bacterium | reverse complement strand
GGTGTCGCCGTCGATGCCATCGACGTTGCCGCCGGTGGCGTAGCAGATGAGGCCGTCCTCGAAGGCGCACTGGCCGATGGTCTCGGCGAGCGCGCGCTCGGCGGCAAAGGGGGCGCGCGTCGCGCGGTCGGCGACGAGCTCGACGCCGACGAGGAAGCCGCGGCCGCGCACATCGCCCACCGCGTCGTAGGGTGCGAGCGCGGCGCGCAACGCGCGCTGGAATTCCGTGCCGGCAGTGCGCACCCGCTCGAGGAGCCTGTCGCGCTCGATGATGGTCTGCACGGCCACCCCGGCGGCGCACGCCGCGGTGTGTCCGCTGAAGGTGTGGCCGGTGAGCGGGCCGCCGTCGGCGGCCTCGAGCACCGCGGCGATCGCGCGCGAATAGACGGTGGCCCCGAGCGGCAGATAACCCCCGGCGAGACCCTTCGCAACCGCCATGATGTCGGGCACGACGCCATCCTGCTCGAGCGCGCGCCACGTCCCGGTGCGGCCCGAGCCGCACATCACCTCATCGGCGATCAGCAGCACGCCGTTGCGGCTGCAGATCTCGCGCACCCGCTGCGCGTAGCCGGGTGGCGGCGGCAGCGCTCCGCCGGCCGCACCCACCACGGGCTCGAAGATGAAAGCCGCGACGCGCTCAGGGCCCACCCGGAGGATCTCCGCTTCGAGCTCCGCTGCGGCGTGCGCGCCGAGCGCTTCGGGTGCGACGCCCGCCGGCGGCCGGTACATCGACACCTGCGACACGAAGGAGGCCGCGACGAGCGCCCCTTCGAAGGGCGCGCGGCGGTCGAGGAAGTCGGACACACCGAGCGCGCCGAGGGTGTTGCCGTGCCAGGAGCGGCGGCGCGCGATGAAGCGGCGCCTTCCTGACTCGCCGCGGGCACCGTGGTACTGCAGCGCCACTTTGAGCGCCGACTCGACCGCCTCCGAGCCGCCCGAGACGAGCACCATGGCATCGAGCCGGTTCGCGGCCTCGGAGGCAGGTGCCGCGACTTCCAGGCCTCGGCAGGCGCGCACGATGAGCTCGCGCAGCTGCTCGAGCGGATCGCTGGTGAAGGTGTAGCGGTAGCCGTGTGCGATGCGCTCGAGTTGGCGCACGATCGCCGCCGTGACCTCCGGGTGCCCGTGACCGAGACAGTAGACCGCCGGCCCGCCGGAAGCATCGAGGTAGCGCTTGCCGGCGCTGTCATAGACGTAGATCCCGGCGCCGTGCGAGACCTTGGGAAGACCGCGGCTGCCGGTCCAGCTCCTCGCCCGCGATGCGCCGCGCCGCGCCTGAGTCATATCGTCCGACCCGACCGTCACCGCCGCTATAGTAGAGGCTCGACGCTCTCGAGTGAGGGGAGATGAGCACCGAGATCATCGTCACCTGCGCGGTCACCGGCGCCGGCGACACCGTGGCGCGCAGCGACCGGGTACCGGTCACCCCTGCGGCGATCGCCGCGGCGTGCGGCGAGGCGGCGCGCGCGGGAGCTGCCATCGTCCACGTTCACGTGCGGGATCCTTCGACCGGACAGGGCTCGCGCGAGGTCGCGCTCTACCGCGAAGTGGTGGAGCGCGTGCGCGATTCGGGCAGCGATGTGATCCTGAACCTCACCACCGGGATGGGCGGCGACTACGTGCCGGACGAGGCCGACCCGGCGCGGGCCGGAGCCGGCACCGATCTGGTGGCACCGCTCGTGCGGCTCGCGCACATCGAGGTACTGCGGCCACCGCTCTGCAGCCTCGACTGCGGCACGATGAACTTCGGCACGAGCGTGTTCATGAACACGCCGGCCCACCTCGAGCAGATGGCGGCGCGCATCCGCGTCCTCGGCGTGAAACCCGAGCTCGAAGTGTTCGATCTCGGGCACATCCGCCTCGCGAAGGACCTCATCGCCCGCGGGCTGATCGAGCCGCCGCCGCTCTTCCAACTGTGTCTCGGCATCCCCTGGGGCGCGCCCGCCGATCCCCGCACGCTCCTCGCCATGCGCGATGCGTTGCCGCCCGAGGCGCTGTGGAGCGCCTTCGGCATCGGCCGCGAGCAGTTGCCGATGGTCGCGCAGGCGGTGCTGCTCGGGGGCAACGTGCGCGTCGGCCTCGAGGACAACCTGTATCTCGCGCGCGGGCGGCTCGCCACCAACGGCGAGCTCGTGAGCCGGGCGGTGGAGCTCATCGAGCGGCTCGGTCGCAACGTCGCGCGCCCGGCCCGCGCGCGCGCGATGCTGCAGTTGCGCTGAAGCATCCCGCGAAACTCCGGGGGGCGGCCCCCGCTGAAAGCACCCCACGAAACTCCGCTTGCCGAACTCAGCGGATCGCGTGCGATATCTCGCAGGCGTCCGTGTCGTTCGACCAGGTGCTCTGCATCGCGAACTTCCCGGTCGGCAGGCTGACATTGGCCGCGTGCCCCTGACCGGTGGCGATCCAGGCGCAGGCGTCGCCATTCTCATCACCCGAGACGGGGTTGGTCCAGCCGCCAGCCGGAAACTGGTCGGTGAGCGTCTCGGCGTATTCGTGTCCCGCCACGATGGAGAACCCGTCGAGCGTGCCCTGCGCATTGTGGTTGACGAACTTCACGCCGCAGCTGCGCCCCGCGTCACTCACGTACGGCATGTTGGCGTACGCGATGTCCCCGAACGGCGACTGGGTATAGTAGTGCCAGCCGCAGAAACCCTCGCCGCTCGTGTTGAAGCCATCGGGGTGGGTGCCCGAGGGTGAGACGATGAAGTACTGCACGTAGCGGTTCGACGCCGGGGTGGTGTTGCCGAAGTGCGCCGCGGCATTGACCGCCTCCTGCGCGAGCTCCGCCTGGGTGGCGGCCGCGGGCGCGGGGGCCTGGGTGTCGAACCAGACACCGGCCAGCGCTCCGTGGCTCGGGTAGCCGACGTGCGGCGTCGTGCTCGGATCGCAGCGCTTGGCGCCCTTCGCCACAGCCGGGCCATCGCAGTACTGCGTCATGGTGCCGGACCACTTCTCACCGCCGGTGCCGATCCCGGTGAACAGCGCCTGCAGGAACGTCGAGACACCGTTGGGGTCCCCGGCCCCGCCCTGGGCCCACTGGCTGCCATAGAAAACCAGATAGACCCGCGGGATTCCGCTCGTGACGCCGACGCCGTCGATCCCGCCGCCGTACGCCAACGTATCGCTCAGGGGAGCGAGATAGGAATGCGTGCTCTCCCACTGGCCCATCTGGTCGGAGCACTCGCGCGTCGCCACGTAGCCCACGCGATAAGGGTGCCCGTGGGCGGGCGAGTAGGGATTCTCGTACTTTGCCGGTTCGGAACTGCAGCCCGCCAGCGCGAGCGCTGCGAGCAACAGGAGTTCGCGCACCGATTTCCCTGAATCAGACATAGGTGTTCTCCTTGCCGATGCCAATTGTTGATGCTCTGGGGTACCGCCTCTCACTTGCCGATGCAAAACCCGGCGAAGATCCGACCGAGCAGGTCGTCGCTGGTGAACTCGCCGGTGATCTCGTTGAGCGCCTGCTGCGCGGCACGCAGCTCCTCCGCCACGAGCTCCCCGGCGCGCCGCTCGGTGAGGAGCCGCGAGGCCTCCTCGGTGTGCTCGCGCGCGCGCGAGAGCGCCTCGAGGTGGCGCTTCCGCGCGCTGATCGCTCCGCCGTCGACGCTTTGAAAACCCATACAGGCCTTGAGATGAGCGCGCAGCTCCGGGAGGCCTGCACCGGTGAGCGCGGAGATCATGAAGCGCGGCGGTCCACCGACGTCGTCGGCGACCGGCAACCCCGCCGCGAGATCGCACTTGTTGAAGACCAGCGTGAGCGGCACGTCCGCCGGCAGCCGGGTGCGCTCCTCGCGCACGGCGGTGCCCTGCGGATCCTCCACCACGTCGATGACGAACAGCACGCGATCGGCGCGCTGCATCTCCGCCTGGGCACGCCGGATGCCCTCCTCCTCG
>DASQRV010000197.1:0-9235 GCA_035642735.1 Steroidobacteraceae bacterium | reverse complement strand
TCGGGTCGGACGATATGACTGCGGCGCGGCGCGGCGCATCGAGGGCGAGGAGCTGGACCGGCAGCCGCGGTCTTCCCAAGGTCTCGCACGGCGCCGGGATCTACGTCTATGACAGCGCCGGCAGGCGCTACCTCGATGCCTCAGGTGGGCCCGCGGTGTACTGCCTCGGTCACGGACATCCGGAAGTCACGGCGGCCATCGTCCGGCAGCTCGAGCGCATCGCGCACGGCTACCGCTATACCTTCACCAGCGATCCGCTCGAGCAGCTGCGCGAGCTCATCGTGCGCGGCTGCCGGGGCGCGGAAGTCGCGGCCCGTACCTCCGAGGCCGCAAACCGGCTCGATGCCATGGTGTTCGTCTCGGGCGGCTCGGAGGCGGTCGAGTCGGCGCTCAAAGTGGCGCTGCAGTATCACAGTGCCCGCGGCGAGGCGGGAAGGCGACGCTTCATCGCGCGCCGCCGCTCCTGGCACGGCAACACCCTCGGCGCGCTCGGAGTTTCCGACTTCCTGGACCGCCGCGCGCCCTTCGAGGGAGCGCTCGTCGAGGCCTCCTTCGTGTCTCAGGTATCGATGTACCGGCCGCCCGTGGGCGTCGCTCCCGAAGCGCTCGGTGCGCACGCCGCAGCGGAGCTCGAAGCGGAGATCCTCCGGGTGGGCCCCGAGCGGATCGCGGCTTTCATCTTCGAGCCCGTGGTGGGTGCGGCCGGCGGCGCGCTGCCGCCGCCACCCGGCTACGCGCAGCGGGTGCGCGAGATCTGCAGCCGCAACGGCGTGTTGCTCATCGCCGATGAGGTGATGTGCGGCTCGGGCCGCACCGGGACCTGGCGCGCGCTCGAGCAGGATGGCGTCGTGCCCGACATCATGGCGGTTGCGAAGGGTCTCGCCGGCGGTTATCTGCCGCTCGGCGCCACCGTGTTTTCGCGCGCGATCGCAGCGGTGCTCGAGGCCGCCGACGGCGGCCCGCTCACCGGCCACACCTTCAGCGGACACACCGCGGCGTGCGCCGCCGGGGTGGCCGTGCAGACCATCATCGAGCGCGACAGGCTCCTCGAGCGGGTGCGCACTGCGGGCACGGAATTCCAGCGCGCGTTGCGCGCAGCGCTGGCACGCTACGACGCCGTGGGCGATGTGCGCGGCCGGGGCTTCCTCGTCGGCGTCGAGCTCGTCGCCGACCGTGCGACGCGCGCCCCCTTTGCCGCCGGGCGCGCGCTCGCCGAGACCATCGGCCAGTGCGCCTTCGAGGACGGCCTCATCTGCTACGCCACCGGCGGCAACGTCGATGGCATCGACGGCGACACCATTCTCCTCGCCCCGCCCTACATCGCGAGCGACGCGGAGCTCGAGGAGATCATCGCGCGCTTCGCCCAGGCGGTCGGGCGCGGCCTCGCGCAGAGCGCGCGGCGCGGCTGAGAGCTAGCGCGCAGCGGGGGCGAGCGCCAGGTCGCGGCTGTAGACGACATTCATCACGTTGTCGTACCAGCCGATGACCTCGGGCTTCACCAGGTGTTTGTTGACGTAGAAATACAGCGGCAGGATCGGGTGGTCGGCGAGCATCACCCGCTCGGCCTCTTCGAGCAGCGCACCGCGCGTCAGCGGATCCTGGTGCAACTGTGCGCTGTGCAGCAGCGCGTCGTACCGCGGGCTGTCGTAGTGCGGCAGGTTCACCCCGAAGTGGCTCTCGAGGACCTGGGCGAAGGTGTAGGCATCGTTGTAATCGCCCACCCAGCTCGAGCGGAACATCTCCACATCGCCGCGATCGATGTCCTGCAGGAGCGACTTGAACTCCACCTGGGTGAGGCGGACCTCGACGCCGAGCGCCTCCTTCCACATGGCGGCGATCGCGACCGCGAGCTTGGTGTGCACTTCGCCGGCGTTGTAGCGCAGCTCGAAAGTGAGCGGCTTCTCGCGTGAATAGCCGCTCTCGCGGTACAGCTGCTGCGCCTCGGCGATGCGTGTTGCCATCGGCAGCCCGGCATAGTCGAAGGACTGCGAGCTGTAGTTTTCCATCCCCGGCGCTACCCAGCCGTAGGCGGGCAGCTCCCCGACGCGCAGCACCAGGCGCGCGAGCTTCTCGCGATCGATCACGAGTGACAGTGCGCGGCGCAGCTTCGGCTCATCCTTGAAGGGCGCGCGGTGCAGATTGAAGCCGTAATAGTAGGTGCTGAGCTGCGGCGAGACGTGCAGCTGATCGGCAAGGTTGGCGCGGATCCAGTCGAACTGGCCGCGCGGCACGACGAAGGTCACCTGCAGCTCGCCGCCGCGATAGCGCGCGAGCTCGGCGTTCTCATCGGCGATCAGGAGATACCTCACTCCGGCGAGCCGCGTGGCCGCGTCGTTCCAGTAGTGAGGGTTGCGCACCGCGAGGATATAGGCGCCCGGGACCCATTCCTTGAGCAGGAAGGCGCCGTTGCCGACCATGGTGCCGGGACGCGCGATGGTGTCGGGATGCTGCTGCAGCGTCGGCCGATGCACCGGGCAGGTGCTCGGGTGCGACAGCAGCGTCGGCAGGTAGGGGGCCGGAGTCGCGAGCGTGATGATGACCGTCCGGTCATCGGGTGCCGCCACGCCGAGGGCATCGACGCTCTTGCTGCCGGCGACGATGTCGCTCGCATTCGCGATGACATCGACGTACCGCGCGTAGGCGGAGCCCGTGGCGGGATCGACCAGGCGGCGCAGCGCGGCCACGAAGTCGGCGGCGACCACCGGATCGCCATTCGACCAGCGCGCCTCGCGCCGCAGGTCGAAGGTGTAGGTGAGACCATCGAGGCTCGCGCTCCAGCTGCGGGCAACCCCGGGAGCGACCCCCGCTTTCTTGTCGAGCGTCGTGAGACCCTCGCACAAGTCGCGCAGGATGCTCTGTGCCTCAAAGCCGCGCGCCTTCTGCGGGTCGAGCGAATCCGGGTCCGGGCCGCCGCCGCGGACCAGGATGGCCTCGCTCGCGGACGCCTGCCCCTGGGGTCCGCGCGAGCAGCTTGCGAGGAGCAGCAGCGCCACGGCGCCCGCGGCGGCGAGAAGGGCAACGGGGAAGAGCCGGGCGCCGCCTCGCCGGATCATGAGGCGCGGGCGGGGCGGCTCGCGTTGATCTCCTCGCGGAGCCTCGCGGTCGCAGTGCGGGCCGCCGCCGCGAAATCCTCGCCCGCGGAAGCGTACAGGATGGCGCGTGAAGAGCTGATGATCAGCCCGGTACCCGAGCGCGTGCAGCCGCTCGTGACCACCTGCTCCACATCGCCCCCCTGGGCGCCTACTCCCGGCACGAGAAGCGGCATGTCGCCGACCAGCGCCCGCACCGCGGCGAGCTCGCGCGGATAGGTGGCGCCGACCACGAGCAGGCAGTTGCCGCGAGAGTTCCAGCGCCGTGCGGCGAGCTCCGCCACCACCTGGTAGAGGGGCCGGCCGCCGACCGGCAGGTCCTGCAGGTCGGAGGCGCCGGGATTGCTGGTGCGGCACAGGATGAGGACGCCGCGCTCGGCGTGCCGCAGGAACGGCTCGAGCGAGTCCCCGCCCAGGTACGGATTCACGGTGAGGGCATCGGCGCCGTAGCGCTCGAAGGCCTCGATGGCGTAGCGCTCGGCCGTGTTGCCGATGTCGCCCCGCTTGGCGTCGAGGATCACCGGTACGCCCGGATGCGCCCGATGGATGTACTCGATGGTGCGCTCGAGCTGGTCCTCCGCCTCGTACGCGGCGTAGTGCGCAAACTGTGGCTTGTAG
Source organism: Steroidobacteraceae bacterium (assembly GCA_035642735.1). Classification (GTDB taxonomy): domain Bacteria; phylum Pseudomonadota; class Gammaproteobacteria; order Steroidobacterales; family Steroidobacteraceae; genus 13-2-20CM-66-19. The sequence continues at coordinate 5,528 of DASQRV010000197.1, read as the reverse complement.
GCACACACGAGGTCCGCGGTGGCGTCGATGATCGCGCGGTTGAAATGAAAGATCGGCGAGGCTTCCGCGCGGATGTGCGCGGGGAAGCGCTCGATCTCCGGATCGAGCCCGACGCACACCAGCGAATCGTTCTTCTCCCAGGCACGCCCGAGCTGCTGCGTGAAGGGGATCATGCGACCTTGGGCGGCGAGGCGTGCATGCGCTTCTTCAGGTGCACGAGCAGGATCGAGACCGCGGCGGGGGTAACGCCCGGGACGCGGGCGGCCTGGCCAAGCGTAGCCGGACGCGCCTCGGTGAGGCGCTGACGCACCTCGTGGGAGAGCCCGGTGAGGCTTGCATAGTCGAGATCGGGCGGGAGCGCGGTCTCTTCGTTGCGCCGCGCGCGGGCGATCTCCTCGTGTGCCCGCTCGATGTAGCCCGCGTAGCGCGCGTGAACTTCGACCTGAGTACGCACGAGCGCCGGCAGCCGGTCATCGAGTTCCGCCGCGGTGCCCTCCCCCGGGGCCCCGGCTTCCCGGGCGTTGGCCGCGCCGCCCCCGAGCCAGGCGGGTGGACCCGCGATCTCGAGCAGTGCGTCGTAGGTGACTTCCGGCCGCCGCAACAGCTCGAAGGCGCTGACATCGCGCGCCAGCGGCGCGCCCAGTACACGCTCGGCCCACGCCTGGGGCACCGCCGCCGGCCGCAGCCGCACCTGCTCGAGCCGCGCGATCTCCTCGGCGCCCGCGCGCTGCCGGGCGAGAAACAGCTCCCAGCGCTCGTCCTCGATCAGCCCGAGCTCGCGCCCGAGCGGGGTGAGCCGCAGATCTGCGTTGTCTTCGCGCAGCAGCAGGCGGTGCTCCGCGCGGCTCGTGAACATGCGGTAGGGCTCGCGCGTCCCGCGCGTCACGAGGTCATCGATCAGTACGCCGAGGTAGGCCTCGCTCCGCTTCGGTGTCCAGGGCGGACGCCCGCGAAGGCGGAGCGCGGCGTTGATGCCCGCGATCAACCCCTGGGCGGCCGCCTCCTCGTAGCCGGTGGTGCCGTTGATCTGACCGGCGAAGTACAGGCCCTCGAGTACGCGCGTCTCGAGCGAGTCCGAAAGGTCGCGCGGATCGAAGAAGTCGTACTCGATCGCGTAGCCCGGACGCGTGAGGTGAGCGTGCTCGAACCCGCGGATGGTGTGCACGAACTCGCACTGCACATCGAAGGGCAGGCTCGTCGAGATGCCGTTGGGATAGATCTCATGCGTCGTGAGCCCCTCGGGCTCGACGAAAATCTGGTGTGAGCGCTTCTCGGCGAAGCGCACGACCTTGTCCTCGACCGAAGGACAGTACCGGGGACCGATGCCCTGGATCGCTCCCGTGAACATCGGCGAGCGATCGGTCGCGGCGCGGATGATCTCGTGCGTTCGCTCGTTGGTACTCGTAATGAAACAGTCAACTTGTTTTGGATGATCACTGACGCGCCCGAGAAACGAGAACACCGGCATCGGCGTGTCGCCGGGTTGGGCCGTGAGGACCGACCAGTCGATCGTGCGCCCATCGATCCGGGGCGGCGTGCCGGTCTTGAGGCGCGCCACCCTGAGCGGCAGCTCCCGCAGCCGTGCCGCGAGGCGATTCGAGGGAGCATCGCCGGCGCGTCCGCCGGCGTAGTTGTCGAGCCCCACGTGGATGCGGCCACCGAGGAAGGTGCCGACGGTCAGCACCACGGCGGGGGCTTCGAAGGTGATGCCCGTGACCGTGACCACACCCCGTACCCGCCCGCCCTCGACGATGAGATCCGCGGCCTCCTGCTGGAAGATCCGCAGATTCGGCTGGTTCTCGAGGCGGGTGCGGATGGCCTGCCGGTACAGCTGCCGGTCCGCCTGGGCCCGCGTCGCGCGCACCGCCGGGCCCTTGCTCGCATTGAGCGTACGGAACTGGATCCCGGCTTCGTCCGTGGCGCGCGCCATCGCGCCCCCGAGCGCATCGATCTCGCGCACCAGGTGTCCTTTGCCGATGCCACCGATGGCCGGGTTACAGCTCATCTGCCCGAGCGTCTCGATGCTCTGGGTCAGGAGCAGCGTCCGCGCACCCATGCGGGCCGCGGCGAGCGCGGCCTCGGTGCCGGCGTGACCGCCGCCGATGACGATGACGTCGCAGGTCGCAGTTGGCTTCGGATGCTTCATGGCGAGTACGTATTTTGCCTTATCCTTGGCCTCCCCATGGCCCAGGCTTCCGGCCCGCAACGAGCGAATGTCGTCCGCACCTAGGGCCATCGCGCTCGGCATCCTTCTCGCGGCCTCCGCCGTGCGCGGCGAAGCTGCCGCACCCGCGCTCGTGCTCACACCCTGCGAGCTCGAGCATCCGCTGCGCCTTTCCGTGCTGGCCGCGGAGTGCGGCGTGCTGCAGGTCCCGGAGAACCCGCGGCAGCCCGAGGGCCGGCAGATCGCCCTGCACGTGGCACGCGTGCCCGCCATCAGCCGCCGCAAGCAGCCCGATCCGCTGTTCGTGCTGGCAGGCGGTCCCGGCGCCGCGGCGGGCGCTTTCTATGCGAGCGTGGCGGGAGCTTTCGCCCGCATCCTGCGCGAGCGCGACATCGTGCTCGTCGATCAGCGTGGTACCGGCGGCTCCAATGCCCTCGAGTGCCCCGAATCCGACGACCTTTCGGGGCGTCAGAGCGACGCGGAAATCCAGGCCCGCACGCGCGCCTGTCTCGCCCTGCTCGCCCCGCGCGCGGACGTCGCGTTCTACACCACCAGCCTCGCCGTCCGGGATCTCGAGCAGGTCCGCGCCGCGCTCGGTTACGAGCGTATCAACCTCTATGGCTCCTCCTACGGGACGCGCGTCGCCCAGCACTACCTGCGGCGCTTTCCCGCGCGCACCCGCAGCGTGATCCTCGATGGGGTGGTGCCGGTTTCGCAACCCGTGGGTCCCTCCGCCCCCATCGACGCGGAGGCAGCGCTCGAGGGCATTCTGCGGCGTTGTGCGCAGGATTCCGCCTGTCGGGAGCGTTTCGGCGATCCCGCCTCGGACTACCATGCCGTGCGCGCGGCACTCCGGGTGAGCACGGTGCCCATCAGCGTGCGCGACCCTGCGACGGGCGATGACCGGTCGTTCGAGTTCGGTGCCGACCACTTGGCGAGCGTCCTGCGGTTGCTGAGCTACACGAGCGAGTACGCCGCGCTCCTGCCGCTCGTGCTGCACGCCGCCGCGTCACAGGAGGACTACGCGCCGCTCGCGGCGCAATACCTCATGGTCGAGCGCGCCTATGCGCAGACCATTGCCGTCGGCATGCACAACAGCGTGGTGTGCGCCGAGGACGTGCCGCTCTTTGCGGCCTACGCCGTCGACCGCGCGCGCCTCGCCTCGACCTATCTCGGCACCCGCCAGCTCGATGGCCTCGTGAGCGTGTGCCGCGTCTGGCCGCGGGGCGAGGTGGACGAGGACCTGCACGCACCGCTGACGAGCGCGGTGCCGGCGCTGCTGCTCTCGGGCAGCGATGACCCGGTGACCCCGCCCGCGTTTGCGCACGAGGCGGCGCGCAGCTTCACGCACCATCTGGAGGTGATACTCGAGGGGTTCGGTCACGGCCAGCTCACCGCCCCCTGCGTCGATCGCGTGATGGCGCAGTTCGTGGCGCGCGGGTCGGTGGAGGCGCTCGATGTGAGCTGCGTGAGCGCCGCGCGGCCGCTGGCGTTCTTCACTTCCCTCAATGGGCCGGCGCCATGATCGAGGCGCGGCAGCTCGCGAAGCATTTCGGCCCCGTGGCGGCGGTGCGCGAGGTCAGCCTGCGCGCCGCCGACGGGCGCATCACCGGGCTCCTGGGTCCCAACGGCGCCGGCAAGTCGACGACGCTGCGGATGCTCTACACCGTGCTGAGACCCGACGGCGGCGATGCGCTCATCGACGGATGCAGCGCGGTGCGCGAGCCGCTCGCCGCGCGCGCCCGGCTCGGGGTGCTGCCGCACGGCGCCGGCATCTACCCGAATCTCACCGCGCGCGAGAACATCCTTTACTTCGGGGCACTGCAGGGCCTGCCGCGCGCCGCACGCCGCGCGCGGACGGTGGAGCTGGTGAAGCTGCTCGAGATGGAGGAGTTCGCCGATCGCCCCGCGCGCGGCTTCTCCCAGGGCGAGCGGGTGCGTACGGCGCTCGCCCGCGCGCTGGTGCACTCCCCCAGGAACCTCGTACTCGATGAGCCGACCAACGGGCTCGATGTCATGGCGGTGCGCGCGCTGCGGCGGCTGCTCCTGCAGCTGCGCGACGCGGGGCACTGCGTGCTCTTCTCGAGCCACGTCATGCAGGAGGTGAGCGCGCTCTGCGATGAGGTGGTGGTGATCGCGCATGGCGTGGTGCTCGAGCACGGTACGCCGGAGCAGATCCGGGCCCGCACGGGAGGTGCCAGCCTCGAGGAGGCCTTCGTGCGCCTCATCGGCGCGACGGACCGCTAGTGCACCCCGCAAAATCTCGCCTGCCACGCCTCATGAGCACCCATCGATCAGCAAGACGCGAAATCTGGCGGGGGCCCCGCTAGCCGTGCGCGCCATCCTCACGGTCTTCGCCAAGGAGTTTCGCGAGAACCTGCGCGAGCGCCGCACGCTGTTGTCGGCGCTGATCCTGGGGCCGCTCTTGGGCCCGCTGCTCCTCGCGGGCGGACTTTCGCTGCGACTCGATCGCGGCGCGGGCGAGGCCGACCGGCCGCTGTCGGTTGCCGTGGCCCACGGCGAGCGCGCTCCGAACCTGCTCGGGTTCCTGCGCGCGCACGGGGTGACGGTCACGAGCGTCGACTACGACGCAGCCGCGGCACGTGCCGCGGTGCGCGCCGGGCGCGAGCACCAGGTGCTCGAGATCGATGAGGACTTTGCCCGCCGGCTCGGTACGGGCCTGCCGGCGCCGCTGCAGCTCTATGCTGATGCCTCGGACCTTGCCGCAGCGGGCGAGAGCGCCCGCCTGCGCGGGCTGCTCGAGCAGTACTCCTCGCTCCTCGGCCGGCTGCGCCTCGCGGCGCGCGGCATCGATCCGCTCGTGCTCGCGCCCATCGCGGTCCAGGACATCGATGTCTCCACACCCGCGAGCCGCTCGGTGCTGATCCTCGGCACGCTCAGCTACCTGATCCTCTTCACCATGCTGATGGGCGGCATGTATCTCGCCATCGATGCCACCGCGGGCGAGCGCGAGCGCGGCTCGCTCGAGCCGCTGCTTACGGTGCCCGTGCCGCGCCAACGGCTCATCTACGGCAAGATCCTCGCGACCTGTGCCTACATGATCCTGTCGCTCGTGCTCACCGTGACGGCGTTTGCAGTCGTGCTGCGCTTCACCGGCCTCGAGCGCTTCGGCATGAGCGTCAACTTCGGCCCGCGGGTGGCGCTCGAGGTGATCCTCCTCACGCTCCCGCTCGTGCCGCTCGGCGCGGCGCTCATGACGCTGGTCGCGGCCTACACCCGCAGCTACCGCGAGGCGCAGACCTATCTCGCGGTGGTGCTGCTCGTGCCGACGGTACCGCTCGCTTTCGCCGGACTCGTGGGGCTGCGCCCGCGCCTGGCGCTCATGGCGGTGCCCTCGCTCAGC
>DASQRV010000196.1:0-2747 GCA_035642735.1 Steroidobacteraceae bacterium | reverse complement strand
TACTTCACCGGCATCGGACGTCACAAGCGGATTGTTTTCTTCGATACGCTGCTCGAGCACCTGGCGCACCCGGAGGTCGAGGCGGTGCTGGCGCACGAACTCGGGCACTTCCGCCTGCGGCACGTGCGCAAGCGGCTGCTGCTCTCGGTCGTGGCGATGTTCATCGGGCTCGCCGTGCTCGGCGGGCTCGCGGGGCAGCCCGGCTTCTACGCGGCGCTCGGGGTACCCGTGCCCTCGACCCACGCGGCGCTGCTGCTCTTCGTGCTGGTGGTGCCGGTCTTCACTTTCTTCGTGACGCCGCTCGGGGCGCTCTGGTCGCGCCGCCACGAGTTCGAGGCGGATGCCTTCGCCTCGAGTCACGCGAGTGCCGGGGAGCTCGCGACGGCGCTCGTGAAGCTGCACCGCGACAACGCCAGCACGCTCACCCCGGACCCGGTGTACGCGGCGTTCTACTACTCGCATCCACCGCCCCTCACGCGCATCACGCGGCTGCGCGCGGCGGCGGTGGTGCCTTAGGTGCCCTGAGTTCTACTGGGCTGCGTGAACCCAAACATCCAGCGGACGGGATGCGATCCCGTTCGCGACGACCTCGAGTTGGCTCGCGCCCGTTTCGATCTGCTGCGGCACGTCAAAATTCCGTTACACGGCGATCGTCGCTGCATTGCCGCGAGACGTCTGCATCAACACGACGCGTCGAGCCGGGTTCAGGGTATGTGATATTCAGGGTATGTAATACACGTCGATGGTCTTGCCGATGCGCTCGACGGGTGTGTAGGCATCGAGCCAGCCGTAATCGGTGGGGTTGCGGGTGCGCGCGAGCTGCGACGCCGCGACCCAGCCGGTGACGCGCTCGCGTGGCGGGAGGATGTACACCTGCGGCAGCCGCTCACGGCGCAGGTCCGCCGTGCCGCGGTACGCGAGGCTCAAGTGTCCGATGCCGAGCTCCGCGACGCGCACTTCCAGGCGGTGCAGGTCCTGCCCCCAGTCGAGATCGGAGTCGACGAGTACCCGCTCAGGGTGGCGGACCGCCTCATTGAAGTACGGCAGGTAATCGGGCCAGGCGCGCCACAGCGGGCTCAGCTGCCAGAGGAGCGCCGCGAGCAACGCCGCGGCGCCGAGGATCCGGGCGTAACCCAGATCTTTTGGCCGAAGTGTCCGCAGTTGCCGAACGATCGGAGCGGTGTCGTTGTTGCGGGCCGCCGCGGTCGCCCCGGCAGTGGATGGCCTGCGCAGCGCCCGCCAGGCACGGACCGTGAGGTCCGCCGCGCCGAGCGCGAAGAAGGGATACACGATGAGGATGTGGCGGATGCCGATGTTGATGCGGCTCACCGCGCTCGCGAACACGAGGATCGCAACAACCACGGCAAGGGGCGCCATCGGCCAGGAATCGCCGCTGCGCCCGCCGCGGAGCGCAAGTCCCACGAGGCCGACGGGACCCGCGACGAGGAGCGGGATGGGAGTCTTCACGGCGAGTGCGACGAGGTAGAAGTACCACCAGCCGGTGAGACGCGTCTGGCCGAGAAGATAGGACAGATGCCCGCTGTCATTGTGGGCCTCGACGGCCACGATCCCATTCACCAGGTCCTCGAGCTCGCGCGGCAGCCACAGGTGCGAGAGCAGCACGCCGAAGCCGTGCGCCAGGCCGTGCTGAGCGAGGAGGTACGACACCGCCCAGTTGAAACGGAACGCCACTCCCGCCGGGTCCGCAACGCGCGGACCGTAGGCGAGCCAGACCGGCGCGAGCCCGACGAGCGCGGCGAGCGCAAGTCCCGCGGCGCGCCTCCCCCAGGTCGGCGGCGGATCGGCGAGCGGCGCAACGGGCAGGTCTGCGGCCGGCAGGGTCGCCGCCGACACGGCCGCCGCCGACACCTGGCGGCGCAGCGCCAGCCAGTGGGTGAGCGTGAGCACGATGAGCGATACGCCGATGAAGGGAACGCTCGAGAACTTGGTAACGACGGCCACCCCGGATGCGAGCCCGAAGAAGACCGCCTCGCGCAGCTGCGCGCTCACCATCCAGCACTGGAGTGCGTAGAGCGCAAGCAGCGTCGTCGCCGCCGCCGCGACATCGAGGCTCGCGAGCGCCACATGGCCCAGCACCGGCGGCACCGATACGACGAGCACGACGGCCAGCAGTGCCGCGCCTTCGGAGGGCAGCAGCCGCCGCGTCCAGAGCCACGTGGCAGAGAGAAGCAGCGCGAGGAACGGCAGCATGCCGAGGCGCGCGAGCGTGAGATCCCGCCAGTAGGCGCCCTTCGAGTAGAGGATGTGCAGGCCCTCGGGCGTCCCTTCGGGGGGCGGGGTGCCGAAGGAGCGCGCTCCCGCGAGATAGGGCCCGATGGCGAGAAACACCCGCCCGAGCGGCGGATGCTCGGTGTCGTATTCGTACTTGCCGCGATCGAGGAGCTCGATCCCGGCCGCGAGGTGCTCGGGCTCGTCCCAGGTGTTGGAATAGAAGCGCCACGAGCCGGCGGCGAGCACGCAGGCGGCGAGGATGATGAGGACGAGTGCCCGGCGCGCCAGCTTCGGCGCGCGTGGGTCGAGGGACACGGCGCTGCTCACCCTTCGAACGGGTGCCGCAGCACGATGGTCTGCTCGCGTTCGGGTCCCGTCGAGATCATATCGATCGGGACGCTGACGAGCGCCTCGAGGCGCTCGAGGTAACGGCGTGCGTTGGCGGGCAACGCCTCGTAGGCAGTGACACCGACCGTCGACTCGCGCCAGCCGGGGAGCTCCTCGTACACGGGCTC
>DASQRV010000195.1:0-3503 GCA_035642735.1 Steroidobacteraceae bacterium | reverse complement strand
CTTCCGCGCCGCCGCGCACGCCGCCGGCGTGCCGCTCGGCTCCTCCACCACCCCCATACAACCGGTGCTGCTCGGCAGCCCCGTGGCGGCGCTCGCCGCACAGCGGCACCTCGCGGCCGCCGGCTACTGGGTGGTCGCGATCCGGCCGCCGACGGTCCCCGCCGGCAGCGCGCGGCTGCGCATCACGCTCTCGGCGACCCACACGGAGGCTCAGGTCGATGCGCTCGCCGGGGAGCTCGGCGCGCTCCTCGCGCGCGGAGTGCCCGAGGGGTGAGCGCGCTTTACCACGAAGTGCAAGGCAGCGGGGAGGCGGGAGACCTGGTGCTGCTGCACGGCTGGAGTCTCAACCTGAGAGTGTGGGATGGAGTGGTGCGCGAGCTTGCGCCGCGCTTCCGCGTCATCGCCATCGATCTGCCGGGACACGGACGCAGCGACTGGGACCCGCGGGCGATCACGCCCGCCGCGCAGGCCTGGCGCATACACGAGACACTCGCTCCGCTCACCGAGCGCTACACGCTGCTCGGCTGGTCGCTCGGCGGGCAGCTCGCGCTCGACCTCGCCGCCGCACTCCCCGGCCGCGTCGAGCGCCTGGCGCTCATCGCGACGACGCCCAAGTTCCTCAAATCCGCCACCTGGCGTTGCGGCACCCCGCGCCCGCTCCTTGCGCGCCTCGTCCACCGGCTGCACTCCGAGGGCGAGCGTGCCGTCTGCGATTTCCTCGCGCTGCTCGCGCGCGGCAGCTCACCGGGCACCACGGCACGGGTGGTCGCGAAACTGCGCGCGGCGTTGCGCACGCACGGTGCGGCGCGCCCCGAGGCGCTCAGCGCGGGGCTCGCGCGGCTGCGCGATGGCGATCTGCGCAAGGCGCTGCCCATGGTGCGGGTACCGGTGCTGGTCATTGCCGGGCAGCGCGATCGCATCATCCGTCCCGCTGCCTCGCGCGCCCTCGCCGCGGCGCTGCCCGACGCGCGCTACGTCGAGGTCAAGGGCGCAGCGCACGCGCCCTTCCTGTCGCACCCGGTGCAGTTTCTCCGCCAGCTGAATGGATTTCTGCATGCCTGAGCCCGACCCCTTCCAGCTCGATCGCGCCCGGCTGCGCGCCTCGTTCGAGCGCGCGAGCGTCGGCTACGAGGCCGCGGCGAGTCTGCAGGCGCGCATCGCCGCCGAGCTCCTCGAGCGGCTCGAGCTCTTCCGCTTCGCACCGGGCGTCGTGCTCGATCTCGGCAGCGGCACCGGGCGGGTCACGCGCGAGCTCAAGCGCCGCTATCCGCGCGCGTGCGTCATCGCGCTCGATCTCGCGCCGGGGATGTTGCGCGAAGCGCGCCGGCATCAATGGCCGTGGCGGCGCTTCGAGCGCGTGTGCGGCGATGCTCTGCGCCTGCCGCTGCAGGCGGGCAGCGTCGACCTCATCTTCAGCAACCTGATGTTGCAGTGGTGCGAGCCGATTCCCGCAGCGCTCGCCGAGGTGCGCCGCGTGCTGAAGGCGGATGGTTTCTTCGCCTTCAGCACCTTCGGCCCTGACACCCTGCACGAGCTGCGCAGCGCCTGGGCGCAGGCCGATGGCTACAACCACGTCAATCGCTTTTCCGACATGCACGAGGTGGGCGATGCGCTGCTGCGCACGGGGCTCACGGAGCCGGTGCTCGATGTCGACCGCTTCGAGGTCGACTACCCCGACGTGCTCACGCTGATGCGCGACTTGAAGGCGATCGGCGCCCGCAACGTGACCGCGGGACGCTCGCGCACACTCGCCGGCCGCTCCCGCCTGGCACGGGTGCAGGACGCGTACGAGGGCTTCCGCCGCGGGGCGCGCCTGCCGGCAACTTACGAGGTCATCTACGGCGCGAGCTGGGGTGCGGCCGGTCGGGCGGCGGCGGCGAGCCGCGAGGGGATCGTGCACATCGCGCCCGGCTCCATCCGGCGGGCACGACGTCCGTGAGCACGCGCGGGATCTTCGTCACCGGCACGGACACCGGGGTCGGCAAGACGGTCATCGCCTGCGCGCTGGTGCGGGCGCTCCGGGACGAAGGTGCACGGGTAGCGGTCATGAAGCCCGTGGCTTCCGGGGCGTCCCGGACTCGCGAGGGACTGCGCAACGCCGACGCGCTGGCGTTGATGGAAGCCGCCGGGCCCGGGTACCCGCACGCCTACGAGGACGTGAACCCGTATTGCTTTGAGCCGGCTGTTTCGCCGCACATCGCCGCGAAAGAAGCCGGGATCGATGTAGATACCAGCATGATCCGCCAGAAATACGACCGATTGGCGACGGGGGTCGATTGGGTCGTCGTGGAAGGAGCGGGCGGGTGGTTCGCGCCCATCAACGAGCACCAGACGATGGCCGATCTCGCCTGGGCGCTCGCGGTGCCGGCCTTGCTCGTGGTGGGGCTCAAGCTCGGCTGTCTCAATCACGCTCAACTCACCCGGTTGGGCGTGGAGTCCCACGGGGTGTCGCTGGCCGGCTGGGTCGCGAGCGGAATCGATCGGGACATGACCCGGGTCGGGGCCAATCTCGAGACGCTCGAGCGGCTCCTCGGGCAGCCGCCGCTCGGGGTGGTCCCGCACCTGCCTGCCGGCACCGACGCGATCGCCCTCACCGCGGTCGCGCGGGCGCTCGCGCAGCGTGCGATAAGCTTCTGAAGCGGCTTGAATAAAGGGCTCGAGGCGCTACCATCGATCGCGCGTGGAAACCGAGCCGCTGCGCATCGAGATCTGCCCGAACTGCTCGCTGAGTGCGCGCGGGGCACGGCTGTTCTTCGCTGCCGCCTGTATCGTGCCGTGCGGCATCGCCCTGGTTCTCGCGCTCAAGGGATTCTGGCCCATTCTGCCTTTCGCGGGCCTCGAGATGGCGCTCCTCGGCTGGGCACTCGGCGTGTGCCTCGAGCGGCGCTTCCACAGTCAGACCATCACGCTGACCGACGCAGATGTCCGCATCGATACACGAGCGCGCAGCCGTAGCGAGCACGTCGTGTTCCCGCGGCATTGGGCGCAGGTTAAACTGCGCCGCCCCGCCGCACGCCTGCACCCGAGCCGGCTCACCATCGAGTCGCACGGCCGCCAGTGCGAGCTGGGCAGCTTCCTCACAGAAGAGGAGCGACGCGGACTCGCGCTGCGGTTGCAGCGCCTCATTGGCCGCGTGAACGAGTCACCCTCCTGGCGCCAGTGACGGCGCACGGGAGCAGGTTGACTTCCCGAGAAAACGCGACCCGGGTGGAGCGGGGCGCTGCAAGGCACGTTAAAGATGATTCGCGAAAAGCTCGCTTCCCTTGTGTTCGCGCTCGCGGCCAGCGCCGGCGCACTGCCGGTGTACGCCGAGTCCGGCTGGAACCAGCTGAACATGACCCGCGGGGTCACGCACATCAGCCGCGAGATCTACGGCCTGCACATGAAGATCTTCTGGATCTGCGTGGCGATCGGCGTGGTGGTCTTCGGCGCGATGATCTGGTCGCTCATCGCCTACCGCAGATCAAAGGGCGCCGTGCCCGATGTCACGATGGTGCACAACA
>DASQRV010000194.1:0-5533 GCA_035642735.1 Steroidobacteraceae bacterium | reverse complement strand
TCGGTCGTGATCTCGAGCCGCCGTTCGGGCACCAGGCAGCAGTCCGCCGGACGCACTGCGGCGGCGATGGCGAGCATCTCATCGGTCACGGCGAGCTCGAGATTCATGCGCGTCTGCAGCAGGCCGCGCAGGGCGAGCACGTCGTGGTCCTGGATGTGGCGGCGGTCCTCGCGCAGGTGCAGCGTGATGCTGTCGGCGCCGGCCTGCTCGGCGGCGAGCGCGGCATGCACCGGATCGGGGTAGCGCGCGCGCCGCGCCTGGCGCAGCGTCGCCACGTGATCGATGTTGACACCGAGATGGATGGCGACGCTCACGGCGCTGCCCCGCGCCTCATTGCCTTCGCCACCAGCCGCGTTGCGAGCGGTCGCCCCTCGAGGCAGGCGCCGAGCGCCGCCGTGAGCACGCGCCGCGCATCCTCGAGCTCGCGCTCGCCGTGCAGCGTCTCGCGCGCGAGGCTGAGGAGCGAACGCCCGCACAGCGCCCGGGCGGCACCGCCGCGCGCCGGCAGCAGTCCCACGCCGGGATGAAAGTCATAGTAAGCGTCGGGCTCGAGTGGCAGGCCGGAGCGTGCCTCGGTGGCGAGATCCAGCCCATAGCCGAGCACCTCCAGCAGGCGCTTCTCGAACACGCGCAGTGCCGGCTCGAGCCTCGCGCCGCCGCGCAGCTGCTCGAGGGTGTGGTGGTAGTGATCGAACAGCTCCGGCAGCGCGTCGTGGCGCGTCGTGAGCTTCAGCAGCAGCTCATTCAGGTAGAACGCTGCCAGCAGGCACGCCTGCGGCAGCGCCGCGGCCGCTGCCGGGCGCTCGGCGCCGGTGAGCTGCGGCGCCTCACCGCGTCCGCTCCATGACAGCAGCAGCAGCTGAAAGGGCTGCAGCTCTGCCGCGAGTTTCGCCCTGGCACCGCGCACCCCGCGCGCAAACAGCGTGAGCCGGCCGTGCTCGCGCGTCAGCACCTCGAGGATGCGGCTGGTGTCGCGCCACGGCCGGTGGTGCAGCAGGTACCCGGGGGTGAGTGCCACGCGGCGCGTGCTGCGGGTCATTCGACCCCCAGCTCGTGCAGCGCGCGCGCGTTGTCCGCCCAGTTCTCGCGCACCTTGACCCACAGGTTCAGATGCAGCCGCCGGCCGAGCATCTCATTCAGCGCCAGGCGTGCGGAGCGACCGACGCGCTTGAGCCGCTCACCGCGCGCGCCGATCACGATCGGCTTCTGGCCCTCGCGGTCGACCCAGATCGCCGCATCCACCGTGAGCACACCCTCCTCCTCCGCGAGTCGTTCCACTTCCACCGCAATGCCGTAGGGCACCTCCTGGTTGAGCTCGAGTGTGAGTTTCTCACGAATGGTCTCGGCGATCCGGAAGCTCTCACCCCGGTCGCTCAGCTCGCCCTGCGGAAAGAGCGCCGGCCCGCGCGGCAGGTGCGCGGCGATGGTATCGCGCAGGTCCGGGATGTTGCCCGAGCGCAGCGCCGAGACCGGAACGCTGGCGAGAAAGGAATGCCGCGCCCCGAGTTCCGCCAGGTACGGCAGCAGCCGCTCGCGCGGCCGCACGCGGTCGATCTTGTTCACGGCGGCGATGGCCGGTTTTGCTGCGCGCACGATGCGCTTGAGCACCAGCTCATCCTCGGAGGTCCAGCGCAGCGCCTCCAACACCAGCACCACGAGGTCGGCATCCTCGAGGGCCGCGGCCGCGGTGCGGTTCATGGCCTTGTTGAGAGCGCGCGCCGCCTTCACGTGCAGCCCCGGGGTGTCGACGAACGCGATCTGCGCGTGCGGCAGCGTCACGACGCCGAGGATACGGTGGCGTGTGGTCTGGGGACGCGGGGTGACGATGCTCAGCTTCTCACCAACCAGCGCGTTCAGCAGCGTCGATTTGCCGACGTTCGGCCGGCCCACCAGCGCGGCAAAGCCACTGCGAAACTCACTGGATTCTGGCGCGGTCACTTATGGTCGATCCGGTGCGCGCTGCTCCTCGATCGCATCGAGCATGCGGGCGGCGGCCTGTTGCTCGGCGCGGCGGCGGCTCGAGCCCTCGCCCTCGACGCGCAGCGCCAGACCCGGCACCTCGCATCTCACCCTGAAAACCTGGGCGTGGTCCTCGCCCTCGATGCCGAGGATCACGTAACGCGGCAGGGTAAGACTGCGCGACTGCAGGTACTCCTGCAACCGTGTCTTGGCGTCCTTCAGCGCCTCGGGATCCGGCAGCGCCGCGATGCGCCCGGCGAACAGTCGCGTCACGAGCGGCTCCGCGGCCGGCGGGCCGCCGTCGAGGAACACCGCCCCGCACAGGGCTTCGAGCGCGTCTGCCAGGATCGACTGGCGGCGAAAGCCGCCGCTGCGCAGCTCGCCCGGGCCGAGCTGCAGCGCCTCGCCGACGCCGAGGGAGACTGCGATCTCGGCGAGCGGCTCGCGGCTCACGAGCCGCGCCCGCAGGCGGCTCAGCTCCCCCTCGGTCGCCCGGGGAAAGGCCTCGTAGAGGCGGTGCGCGATGAGGAGATTGAGCACCGCATCGCCGAGGAACTCCAGCCGCTCGTTGTTCGGGCCGGCCGCGCTGCGATGGGTGAGCGCCGCACCAAACAGCGCCAGGTCACGCGGCTCGTAGCCCAGCCGCTCGCGCACCCACGTCGCCGGCCACTCGCGAGCCGCCATGCGGGGGACGCTAGTCGATACCTCCGCTGCCGATCTTCACCTTCTTGTCGAAGGTGACGTGCAGCGACAGGTTGGCGAAGAGCGGCGCATCATCGTCGTACTGCGACTCGACCACCCAGGAGGCACCGTCCTTGGTGATCTTCATGTCCCTGGTGGTCGGGTAATCGACCATGTCGATCTCGAAATGCTTGTCGATCGAGGTGCGGATCGCCTGCGGGTTGGCCCCGGCCGCCTTCAGCTCGCTGCCGGCCTGGTCCATGGCCTTGGCGACCTTCATGTAGTTCAGATACACCGGCGTCAGGCGGATACCGGCATAGATCACGATCGCGAGCGGCGTCAGCAGGAACAGCCAGCCGATCGCCGTGACACCCACTTGCCTGTTACGCATCGAATCAACCCCCGGACCTGCGTCACTGGATGGCGGTGGCGATGCGGCTCCACATCGGGTCGCCGGACCGCCCCAGCTTCCAATTTAACCAGATTCGGGCGGTCGGCCCCCGGACGTACGTCACTGGATGGCGGTGCCGATGCGGCTCCACATGGGGCCCCCGGAGCGCCCCCAGTCCCAATTGAACCAGATTCGCGTCGCCTTGCCGACCAGATTCTCCTCCGGGACATAGCCCCAGGAGCGGCCGTCATCGCTGTTGTCGCGGTTGTCTCCCATCATCAGGTAGTGCCCCGGCGGCACGTCACCGGAGAACGCCGGCATGCGGCCGCCGCCCGGGGCGTCCTCATCCCCGCACACGTAACCGCGCACGCCGTTGCGCTTGCAGCCCGGCAGCACCGGCTGGCGATCGAGCGCCACCGGACAGAAGATCACCTGGTGCGGGTGCCTGCCGAGCTGCTCGTGGGCGATCGACATGTTGACGTAGCAGCCGTCGTTGAAGCGCTCGCGGCCGACGAGGAACGGCACTTCCTTGCCGTTGATGAAGATGAGATTGTCGTGCACCTCGACGTGATCGCCCGGCAGGCCCACCAGGCGCTTGATGAAGTTGGTCGAGGGATCGCGCGGGTAGCGGAACACCACCACATCGCCGCGCTGCGGCTCGCCGATATTCACCACCTTGCGGTTGATCACGGGCAGGCGCAGCCCGTAGGCGTACTTGTTGACGATGATGAAGTCGCCATCGAGCAGCGTCGGCATCATGGAATCCGAAGGAATACGGAAGGGCTCGAACACGAACGAGCGCAGCAGCAGCACCACGAGCGCGACGGGAAAGAAGCTGCGTGCGTAGTCGACCGTGCCGGGCTCGGGGATCTGCGCCGGATCCTTGCCGGCAGCGCGCGCTGCGGCCGCGCGCTGCGGGCGCAGCAGGAAATGGTCCACGCCCCAGATCGCGCCGGTGACCACCGTGATGGCGAGCAGCACGGCGCTGAAATCCAGCCGCTCCGCGAGCAGGAGGCGCAGCACCGCGCAGCCGATCAGCACCGGCAGCGCGCTGTAGAGAAAGGTCATGAGCGGCGAATCCTGCGGTGGCGCCGCGGCGGCGATCAGCCGGCGCGGGCGCAGGAACCAGTCGTCCACGATGCACACCAGGGCTACCGGCAGTGCCAGCCAGGAGAGCAGAACGATCACCGAAACCAGGGACTGTGGCATTGGGGAACCTTAGTGTTTGCGGCCGACCTGCAGCACGGCGAGGAACGCCTCCTGCGGGATCTCGACGTGCCCGAGCTGTTTCATGCGCTTCTTGCCTTCCTTCTGCTTCTCGAGGAGCTTGCGCTTGCGGCTGACGTCGCCGCCGTAGCACTTCGCCAGCACGTTCTTGCGGAGCGCCTTCACCGTGGCGCGCGCGATCACGGCGCTGCCGATCGCCGCCTGCACCGCCACCTCGAACATCTGCCGCGGGATGAGCTCCTGCATCTTGTCCACCAGCTCGCGGCCGCGCTGGTAGGCACTGTCGCGGTGGACGATGATCGAGAGCGCATCGACCTTGTCGCCGTTGATGAGGATGTCGAGCTTCACGAGTGGTGCCGCTGCGAAGTGGCTGAACTCGTAGTCGAAGGAGGCATAGCCGCGGCTCACCGATTTCAGGCGGTCGAAGAAATCCAGCACCACCTCCGCGAGCGGCAGCTCGTACTGCAGCGACACCTGCGTGCCGAGGTACTGCATCTTCTTCTGCGTGCCGCGCTTGTCGTTGCAGAGCTTGAGCACCGCGCCGACGTGGTCCGGAGGCACCAGGATGCTCGCGCTGATGATCGGCTCGCGGATCTCCTCGATATCGCCCGCGGGCGGCAGCTTCGCCGGGTTGTCGACGTACTCGATCGCGCCACCCCGCTTGAGCACTTCGTACACCACCGTCGGCGCGCTGGTGACGAGCGTCAGCTCGTACTCGCGCTCCAGGCGCTCCTGCACGATGTCCATGTGCAGCAGTCCGAGGAAGCCGCAGCGGAAACCGAAGCCGAGGGCGCTCGAGACCTCCGGCTCGTAATGGAGCGCGGAGTCGTTGAGGCGCAGCTTGGCGAGCGCGTCGCGGAATTTCTCGTAGTCCTCGGAGTTCACCGGGAAGAGCCCGGCGAACACGCGCGGCTTGATCTGCTTGAAGCCCGGTAGCGGTGTCGCCGCCGGCCGATGCTCGAGCGTGATGGTGTCGCCGACCGGCGCGCCGTCGATCTCCTTGATGCCCGCGACCACGAAGCCCACATCCCCCGCGAGGAGCTCGCGCTCGACCACCGGCTTCGGCGTGAAGCGCCCGAGACGGTCGGCGAGGTAGCTGCGGCCGGTGGAAACGACGCGGATGCGGTCGCCGGTCTTGAGGCCGCCGTTCATCACGCGCACCAGCGACACCACACCCACGTAGTTGTCGAACCATGAATCGATGATCAGCGCCTGCAGCGGCGCGGCGCCATCACCGCGCGGGGCAGGTATGCGCCGGATCAGGGTCTCGAGCAG